>JADLEZ010000246.1 GCA_020845855.1 Burkholderiales bacterium | reverse complement strand
GTGTCATCCCGAGGCGCAAGGCGCCGAGGGATCTGCTTGGTCGCCGCGAGCCTACCGGAGTCTTCCGAGGAAGTCCTTCACGAGCGCGATGCGCTCGGCGAGCATGGGCGCGGCGCGCTCGATGCGAACGCGGTCGGGACCCGCGAAGCGGATGCGGCCGTCCTTCTGCACGAGCAGGATGAGCGCACCGGCGTCGAACGGCGGGTGCTTCACGAACTGGATCGTGGTGCGCGCGGGCGCGGCGTCGACCTTGCGCACGCCCAGGGGCTTCGCGGCAAGACGCAGACGGTGGCTCGCGATGAGCGCCTGCGCCGGCTCGGGGGTGGGCCCGAAGCGGTCGACGAGCTCTTCCTGGATGCCTTCGAGCTCGGCCTGCGTTTCCGCACTCGCGAGTCGCTTGTAAAGCACCAGGCGCTCGTGCACGTCGGCGCAATAGCGCTCGGGCAACAACGCGGGCACGTGCAGGTTGATCTCGGTGGTGACGCCGAGCGGCTCGGTCAAGTCGGGCTCGCGCCCGGCTTTCAGCGCCGCCACCGACGCGCGCAGCATGTCGTTGTACAGTTGGAAGCCCACTTCCTGCATTTCGCCCGATTGCTCCTCGCCCAGCACCTCACCCGCGCCGCGGATCTCGAGGTCGTGCATCGCGAGGTAGAAGCCCGAGCCCAGGTCCTCCATCATCTGGATCGCTTCCAGGCGCTTCTTGGCTTGCGCCGACAGCGCGTCGTGCGGAGGCGTCAGGAGGTACGCGTACGCCTGGTGATGCGAGCGGCCGACGCGGCCGCGCAGTTGATGCAGTTGCGCGAGGCCGAAGCGGTCGGCGCGGTCGATGATGATCGTGTTCGCGGTGGGAACGTCGATGCCGGTCTCGATGATCGTCGAGCACAGGAGGAGGTTCACGCGCTGCTGGTAGAAGTCGCGCATGACGTGCTCCAACTCGCGCTCGGCCATCTGCCCGTGCGCGACCGCGATGCGCGCCTCGGGCAGGAGCTTGGCGATTGCCTCCGCGCGGGTCGCGATGGTGTCGACCTCGTTGTGCAGGAAGTAGATCTGGCCGCCGCGCTTCAACTCGCGCAGCGCCGCCTCGCGTACGATGCCCGGGGAGTAGGTGGCGGCGAAGGTCTTGATCGCGAGCCGGCGCTCGGGCGCGGTGGCGATGACGGAAAAATCGCGGATGCCTGCGAGCGACATCGAGAGCGTGCGCGGAATCGGCGTGGCGGTGAGTGTGAGCACGTCCACTTCCGCGCGCAGCCGCTTCAGGAGCTCCTTCTGGCGCACCCCGAAGCGATGCTCCTCGTCGATGATGACGAGCCCCAGCTCCTTGAACTTGACGTCGACCTGCAGCAGCTTGTGGGTGCCGATTACGAGGTCGATCTTGCCGCTCGCGAGCCCCTCCAGCGCCACCTTGGTCTCCTTGCCGGTGCGAAAGCGCGAGAGCTCCGCGATGCGCACTGGGAAGTCGGCGAAGCGGTCGGAGAAGGTCTGGAAGTGCTGCTCGGCAAGGAGCGTGGTGGGCACCAGCAGCGCCACCTGCTTGCCGTCGATGAGCGCCACGAAGGCGGCGCGCAGCGCGACCTCCGTCTTGCCGAAGCCCACGTCGCCGCACACCAGGCGGTCCATCGGCTTGCCCGACGTCATGTCGCGGATCACCGCTTCGATCGCAGCCGCCTGGTCGGGCGTCTCCTCGAAGGCGAATCCTTCAGCGAACGCCTCGTAGTCGTGCGGCTTCATCGAGAATGCATGGCCCTCGCGCGCGGCGCGCTGCGCGTAGAGGTTCAGCAGTTCCGCCGCGGTGTCGTGCGCCTGCTGCGCGGCCTTCTTCTTCGCCTTCTCCCATTGCCCGCTGCCCAGCTCGTGCAGCGGCGCCTGGTCGGGTGCCGCGCCGCTGTAGCGGCTGATGAGGTGCAGGTTCGACACCGGGACGTACAGCTTGGCGTCGTTGGCGTAGATAAGCTGCAGGAATTCGTTCGGGCCGTCGCCCAGATCGAGCGTCACGAGGCCGAGATAGCGGCCGATGCCGTGCTCCTCGTGCACGACCGGATCGCCGATGCGCACCTCGGACAGGTCGCGCACCATCGCATCGACGTTGCTGCGCTTGGCCGCCTCGCGTGCGGTCCGGCGCACCACTCCCGCGTACAGCTCGGTCTCGGTGACGAACGCCAACCCGCTGTCGGGCCATTGGAAGCCGGCGGCGAGCGATGCGGTGGCGAGCAGCACGTGCTCGGGCGACGCGAGCACGGTCGCGAAGTCGTCGGCCAGGCGCGGATGCAAGCCGTACTCCGCGAAGTAGTGCTGCATGGTTTCGCGGCGGCCCGCGCTTTCGGCGACGATCGCCACCTTGTGCGGCGTGGCAGCGACGAAGCGCTTCAATGCCGACAACGGATCGTCGGCGCGGCGATCGACCTGCACCGGCGGCAGCGGGGCCGTCGGCCCGCCGTCCCCCGCCGCGATGTCGACGCGTCCGAACGGCCTGATCGCGGCGTTGAACGCGTCGGGGGGCAGGAACAGCTCGGTCGGCGGCAGGAGCGGCCGCGCCTTGTCGCCGCGCAGGAGGCGATAGCGCGATTCGGTGTCCTGCCAGAAGCGCTCCGCGGCGCCGCGCAGGTCGCCGTGCAGCGCGACGATCGCCGACGGCGGGAGATAGTCCGTCAGGGTCGCCGTCGCCTCGAAGAACAGCGGCAGGTAGTACTCGATGCCGCCGGGAACGATCCCGTTACTGATGTCCTTGTACAACGCCGACTTGGAGGGGTCGCCTTCGAACACTTCGCGGAAGCGGCTGCGGAAGCGCGTGCGGCCCGCGTCGTCGAGCGGAAACTCGCGCGCCGGCAGGAGCCGGACGTCGGGCACTGGATACAGCGTGCGCTGGGTGTCGACGTCGAAGGTCTTGATGGACTCGATCTCGTCGTCGAAGAGGTCGATGCGGTAGGGCAGCGAGGATCCCATCGGGAACAGGTCGATCAGGCCCCCGCGCACGCTGAATTCGCCCGGCGAGACGACCTGCGTCACGTGCGAGTAGCCCGCGAGCGCCAGTTGCGCGCGCAGCGCGCTCACGTCGAGCTTCTCGCGCGAGCGCAGGAAGAACGTGAACGCGGCGAGGAACGACGGCGGCGCGAGGCGCTGCAGCGCGGTCGTGGCCGCGACCACCAGGAGGTCGCACTCGCCGCGCGATATGCGGTACAGCGTGGCGAGCCGCTCGGACACGAGGTCCTGGTGCGGCGAGAAGTGGTCGTAGGGCAGCGTCTCCCAGTCGGGCAGCAGCGCCACCCGCAGCGGCGGCGCGAACCACCTTGCCTCTTCGGCCAGCCGCTGCGCCGAGCGGGCATCGGCGCTGACCACCGTGAGCATGCGTTTGGCGGCCGCGGCGCGGGCGGCGAGGCCGGCGATGGCGAGCGCGTCGGACGAGCCCGCGAACGGGCCGGCGCCGATGCGGCGGCCCGGATCCGGCAGGTCGTGGATGAGCGTGGGGAGGTCGGCCGCGAGTGCGGCGGCCGCTGCCGCCGGCGGCACGGCGACTTGCGGCGCGGCTGGATTCAAGCGTTCGATTATACTGGCGCGTGCAAGGTTGTGGCCGCGGCGGGGGACGATCGATGAGCGAAGACGGCGACAACATGGAAGGCATCGGCGACCCCGGGCGCGTCGCGCTGCAGCAGCGCATCGTCGCACTCAAGCTCGAGCACCGCGACCTCGATGCGGCGATCGAGCAGATGGTCAGGGATCCGGCGCACGACGAGCTGTCCGCGCGCCGCATGAAGCGGCGCAAGCTCCTGCTCAAGGACCAGATCGCGCGGCTCGAGCGCCAGCTCGACCCCGACGTACCGGCGTAAAGCGGGATCGCGAAACTTCAGAAATGGGGACGTACCCCATTTCCCCATTTCCCCCTCAAGGTCCGAGGTCCGCGGTTACGCGGCGCGCGAGCAGTGCCTTCGCGTGCCGGTTGCGCGCGCGCAGCCGCGGATCGTTCACGATGCCCGCGACCGTGCCGACGATGGCGCCGACCACGCCGGCCAGGGGCAGCGCGAGGATGAGACCGGGGATGCCGGCCACGGCGCCGCCGATGAACACCATGAGCACGGTCGGCAGCGGGTGCATCTTGATGCTGCGCCCGACCGTCAGTGGAATGAAGAAGAAGTTGTCGAGCATGCGATTCACCACGAACACGCCGACCACCCCGTACACGGGCCACAGGTCGTTGGGATGGTCGGTTGCGGCTACCAGCACGGCGAGCGCCACGCCGATCACCGTGCCGACCATGGGAATCCATTCCAGCACCGCGCAGATCAGCCCGATCACGAGCGCGTTGGGCACGCCCACGAACATGAAGCCGACGCCGAGCACGACGGTGTCGACCGCGGTCAGCTTGAGCAGGCCCTGGAAGTAGCCTCTTGCCGCGGCATCGACGCGCTCGAACATGTAGATCGTGCGCTCGAAGAACGCGTTGGGCACGCCGCGCGTCACGAGCTTGGTGAAGAGCTGGCCGTCGCGCAGGAAGAAGAACGCGAAAAACGGCGCGAGCAGCAGCGTCGGCAGCGACGCCGCGGCGGCGAGCAGCGTCTCGCCGAGCTTCTTCTGCACGGCGGTGTCGCCGTACTCGCCCAGGCGCCGCCCCATCTCGGCATGGAAGTCGAGGCGCTTCAGGAACGCGAACTGGCTTTCGAGCGCGCCCAGGAGCCGGTCGATCAGCACGCGGCCGCCCTCGAGATAGCGGTACAGCGTCTGCTCGCCCGCGACCGATTGCGCCGCGAGCCACGGCAGGAGCGGAATCATGATCAGCACGCCGAGCACCAGCAGCCCGCCTGCCGCAAGCGCCGCGGCGGCCTCCCGGCTCATCCCCGACAGCGACAGGCGGCGCACCGCCGGGTACAAGGCGTAGTACAGGATGATCGCGATCAAAAGCGGCACCACGAGCCACAGCGCCTGTGCCGAGGCAACCAGCAGCAGGGTCGTGATGGCCATCGTGAGCAGCCAGACGAGCGGACCGCCCGCGAAATAGTCGTCGGTCACTGGGCTCTCGAGCTGAGCGCCACGTTGCGCGCGACGAGCTTCTGGCCAAGATCGCGCGCGAGCTGCAAGGCGATCTTGGACGCGATGCCTGCGTGCGTTTCGAGGAGACCGTTGAAATCGGCGCGCGACAGTGCGGCCAGCACGCAACGCTCCATCGCCCGCGCCTGTGCCGTGCGCGGCACGCCGTCCAGCAGCGCTAACTCGCCGAACAACGCGCCGGTCGGGATCTCTGCGAGCGGGATCACCTCCTCCTCGGCCTGGCGGCAGATGAGGACGCGACCTGCCAGCACGGCGTACAGCGCCTGGCCGATCTCGCCCTCGTCGAAGATTACCTCGCCTTCGAGGTACTCGCGCTCGTGCAGGAGCCCGTCGATCACCCGCAGCTCGCGCGGCCGCAAGGTGGCAAAGAGCTGCAGCTGCCGGATGCGGGTGATCCGGGGGTGCTCCGTCTTGTGCCTGAAGAAGCCGAGCATGCGCGAGGTTGGATGGTTCGGCGGGGCGGGCAGGCCCCTTGCCGGCCAGATTGTCGCACGCGGCAAGCGCGGGCGACAGGCGGACCGGCGCGGCCGCTTTCCGGCTTCCCACCGCGCCTGCGATCCCGTAAAGTCGAAAACCGTGAAGATCGACCGCGCGGACGCGAGCCGTTTTGCCACCGTCTGGCGGCGGTGCGTCGCGTCGCCGCCTTCCCCGCCCGCGGGTGAAGTGTATGCCGGGCTGCGCGACCGCCTGAACGCCCCCGGGCGCTACTTCCACAACCTGCGCCACATCGACGAGTGCCTCGCGCGCTTCGACGAGGTCGCGCCGCTCCTGGTCGACCGCGACGCGGTCGAGCTCGCGCTATGGTTCCACGATGCGGTGTACGAGCCCGGTAACCGCGACAACGAGCGCGCGAGCGCGCAGCTGTTTCTCGACCTGTCGGCCGGCGCGCTGCCGCGTTTCCGGTGGCGGGTGTGCACGCTGATCCTCACCACCCGCCGGGTGCGCACGCCCCGCAGCAACGACTGCAAGTTCATCGACGACATCGACCTCGCCGGGTTCGGCCTGCCGTGGAAGGAATTCATGCGCAATGGCGAATCCCTGCGGCGCGAGTTCGCGCACCAGAACGACGCCGAGTACTACCGCGGACTGTCGGCATTCCTGCATTCGCTGCATCGGCGCCCGCGTTTCTTCCGCACGGACCACTTCGCGCATCGGCTCGAAAAGCGCGCCGCTGCCAACCTGCATCGCGCGCTCGACGAAATCGCCCGCGCGCAACAGGCGTAGTCAATTCGTGCGCAAATCACGTGTCCGCGGTCGCTTCGCGACGGGCTGCGCGATTTGCGCTCGCTAAAGCTTCCGCGCGCGGCTTGGGGCGGCCCTGCGCCGCGCGCGTGGTAACGGCAACGAAGCGCGTCGATCACAGCGCGCTGTCGCGCGCCGATCAGTAACGCGCGCGTGCAGAATGAAAGCCTTCGTTCGGAGCTGGCGCCGGAAGTATCTGATTCGATTACGAGACAGGTTTCAGCTACATCGTCACCCGC
>JADLEZ010000245.1 GCA_020845855.1 Burkholderiales bacterium | reverse complement strand
TTGCTACCTGTGGGATCTCGCGCCCGCGCTTCCCTTCACGCGCGCGGCCGGATGCGTCGAGCGCTATCTCGACGGCTCGGCGCTGGTGGTGGCCGAGCTGCTCGCACCGGACTACGGCTTTCCGCGCGCCCAACCGCTCGTCGTTGGGTCCCCCGAAATAGTCGACGGCATCCTCGCGGCGGCCCACCAGGTATAGTCGTCTGCCGTCGATCCGCGTCCGGCGCCCGCCGCGCCACGTCTTAGTCCTTCAGGAGCCGCCAGCCCCCGTCCTTGACGACGATCAGCACGCGGCCGCGCTCGTCGAAGCCCGAGTGGTCGGCGGGCGTCATGTTGTAGACACCCTGGGTGCCGACCAGCTCGCGGGTGCCCTCGACCGCGTCGCGCAGCGCGGCACGAAACTCCGGCGTGCCCGGCTTACCGCGCTTCGCCGCTTCGGGAATCGCGCGCTGCAGCAGCAGTCCCGCGTCGTAGACGTTGGCGCCGAACGTGGCGGGCTTGCTGCCGTACATCTTCTCGTACGCCGCGACGTAGTCCTGCGCGACCTGTTTCGACGGCACACCGACGGGAATCTCGGGCAGCACGAGCATCAGGCTCGCGGCGAGCACGCCACCCTCCACCTTGGCGCCGCCCATGCGCAGGAAGTCCGGCGCCGCCGCGCCGTGCGTCTGGTAGATGCGGCCCTTGTAGCCCGCGTCGACGAGGGTGATGTGCGGCAGCACGGTCGGCCCCCCCGCCGCGGCGACCAGCACGGCGTCGGGCTTCGCCGCCATGAGCTTGGCGACCTGGCCGATGACCGACCCGTCGGAGCGCAGGTACCGCTCGTTCGCCACGATCGCGATGCCGGCCTTCTGCGCCTGCGCCGCGAACACGTTGTACCAGTTCTCGCCGTACGGGTCGTTGAAGCCGATGAAGCCGACGGTCTTCACGCCGTTCTTGCGCATGTGCGCGATGAGGGCGTCGGAGATGAGCGCGTCGTTCTGCGTCGTCTTGAATACCCAGCGCTTCTTGTCGTCCATCGGCAGCACGACGGCGGTGGTGCCGACCGGCGCCAGCATCGGCGTCCCGGTCTCGGCCATGAACTGGACGACGCCGACCGCGTTCGGCGAGCCGGACGGACCGATCAGCGCGTCGATGTTGTGCTCGGTGATGAGCTTCTTGACGTTCATCACGGTCTGGGTCGGGTCGCTCGCGTCGTCGAGCACGATGTACTCGACCGTGAGGTCGCCGATCTTGCGCGGCAAGAGCGCCACGGTGTTCTTCTGCGGAATGCCGACCACGGCCGTCGGTCCGGTCGTCGATGCGATCACGCCGATCTTCACCTGTGCCGCCGTGGTGGCGGCCGCGAACGCGAGGGCCGCCGCCAGCGCGGCGCCGGTGCAGGTACTGGGCTTCATCGTCGATGCTCCTTCCAAAGGGTTGTCGTGCGTCGTTTCGCGCGCGCCGGGCCGGCGCGCCTTCAGGGCCCCACCGCCACACCTGCCTGCGCGAGCGCGGCGATTTCACCGCCGGTGAACCCGGCCTCCGCGAGGACGGCACGCGTATGCGCGCCGTATTTCGGAGGGAATGCGTACTCGCTCTCCATCCCCGGCAGGCTCGTGGCCGCCGGCTGCATCCTGATCGTCCGCCCGTCGGGCGTGCGCGTGGTCGTGAACGCCTGCGCGAGCGCCGGCAGCTCGCGCACCTGCCGCACGTCGTTGATCGCCGCCCACGGAATGGTCGCCTGCGACAGTGTGGCGGACACCTCGCGCGTGGCGTGCGCGCGGGTGACCCGCGCCATGGCGTCCTTGAGCGCCACGCGGTCCTGCTGGCGACCCGCGTTGGTCGTACGCAGCGGGGTGGCGACCGCGGCGAACATCGGCGTGGCGGTCAGCCGCTTCCACTGCACATCCGAGCCGATCGCGACATAGACGAAGCCGTCGCGCGTTGGGTAGACGTTGGTCGGGATGAACTTGCGGTGCTCGTTGCCGGCGCGGGTGATCTCGGCGGGCTCGCAGTGGAAGTCGATCAGCGGCAGGGTCGTGATGAGCCACGAGGCCGCCGCCTGCAGCATCGACACGTCGATGCGCTTGCCGCGTCCCGTCTCCGCGCGCTCGAGCAGCGCGAGCAGCACGTTCGCGTACACCTCGTCGCCCGCCTTCAAGTCGACCAGCGGAATGCCCGTGACCATCGGCGGACCGTCCGGGTCGCCGGTGACCTCCATCAGGCCCGCCATCGCCTGCAGCACCGGGTCGTAGCCCGGGACGTCGGGCCACGCGGTGCCGAGCGCGGAGATGCTGGCCCAGACCAAGTCCGGCTTCGCCGCGGACAGCGTGGCGTAATCGACTCCCAGCGCCTCGTGCCGCGCCGGCAGCACGTTGCAGCAGAACACGTCGACGTCGAGCGCGCGCAGGATGCGGGTGAGCGCCGCCCGCCCGCGCGGATCCTTCAAGTCGAGCGCGATCGCTTCCTTGCCCACGTTCGGCGCGATGAAGTACGTGCGCCGATCGTCGTCGACCGCGGCACGGCCGATGTAGCGATTCGGATCGCCGGGCAGGCCGACGCCGGAGGGTGCGGCCTCGACGCGGATCACGCGCCAGCCGAGCTGCACGAAGCGCAGCGTCGCCGACGGCAGCGACAACGCCTGCTCAAGCGAGACGACGGTGCGCAGGCGCATCAGGCGGCGGCTCCCGAAACACCCGCGGCGTGCAGCGCCCGGTAGACCTTCTCGGGCGTGAACGGCAGCGCGCGGATGCGTACCCCGGTCGCGTTGGCGATCGCGTTGGCGGTGGCCGCGGCGACGCAGATCGCCGGCGCCTCGCCCACGCCCTTGGCGCCCTGCGGACCCTCGCCGTCCATCGTCTCGACGAAGTGGAAGTCCATCGCGGGGATCTCCGGCGCGGTGACGAGCTTGTAGTCGCGAAAGCCGGGGTTGCGCACGACACCGCCCTCGACGATCAGCTCCTCGGTCAATGCGTAGCCCTGCCCCATCACGACCCCGCCTTCGATCTGCCCCTCGATGCCGAGCCGGTTGAGCACGCGTCCGACGTCGTGCGCGCCGGTGACCTTGACGAGGCGCACGATGCCGGTCTCGGTGTCGACCTCGACTTCGACCACCTGGGTGGCCCATGCGTAGGCGGCCGACACGTCGCCTTTGAACGCCTTGTCCTGGTGCTTCGACGGCGGCTCGTAGTAGTGCGTGGTCATCACGAGCTCGGCCTTGTCGGAGAAGTGCAGCGAACGCAGAAGCTTCGCGAGGCTCGTTAGCACCTCGCCGCTCGCGGCCATCACCACGTGGCCCGCTCGCAGCTCGAGCTCGCCCTCCGGCACTCCCGTCACCTTCGACGCCGCCGCGAGGACCTTCGCCTTCGCCTTGCGCGCGGCGCCGATCGCCGAATTGCCGGCGATGAAGGTGGTGCGGCTCGCGTGCACGCCGACGTCCCAGGGCGTGATGTCGGTGTCGTTGTTGACCACGCTGACCGCGTCCAGCGGGATGCCCAACTCCTCGCACACGAGCTGCGCGAGCACCGTCTCCGAGCCCTGCCCGATCTCGGACGCGCCGGTTATCAGGGTCACGTGCGCGAAGTCGTCGATCTTCAGGATCGTCCCGCACCCGTCCGACGGGTAGATCTTCGCCCCGCCGCCCACGTGCAGCATCGACGCCATGCCGACTCCACGCTTGTAGCGTCCCGGCGCGCGCTGAGCGGCGAGCGCGGCGTCGTGCTTCTCGCGCCAGCCCGAAGCGGTGGCCGCGGTCTTCAGGCACTCCTTGAGCCCGCAGGTCTTGAAGTGCATGCCCTGGGGCGTGACCTCGCCGGGGTCCTGCGCGTTGTTCAGGCGCATTTGCAGCGGATCGATGCCGAGCTTCGCCGCGAGCTCGTCGATCTGCTGCTCGACGGCGAACGTCGCCTGCAGATTGCCGTAGCCGCGGAACGACCCCGCGTACGGGTTGTTCGTGTACACCGCCGTCGTGTGGTACTTGCAGTGGGGCACGCGGTACAGCGAGCTGATCGTCTGCATCATCACGAACGGCGTGGTCGCCCCCCAGGACGTGTACGCGCCGTTGTCGTGCAGGGTCTCGCAGGTGCGGAAGGTGAGCGTCCCGTCGCGCTTCGCACCGCTGCGAAGCCTGAGGATCACCGGCTGGCGCGTGGGGGAGGCGACGAACTCCTCCTCGCGCGAGAACACGAGCTTCACCGGCCGCCTCGTCGCCTGAGCGAGAAACACGCAGATGGGCTCGAACGGGTAGATGTCGAGCTTGCTGCCGAAGCCGCCCCCGATCGGGGGCTGGATGATGCGGATGCGCCCCGGGTCGATACCCAGGATTTCCGCGAACTCGCGCTTGTGCAGGAACGGCACTTGCGTGTTCGAGTGCAGCGTGAGGTTCCCCGACGGGTCGAACTCGGCGATCACCCCCGAGACACCCAGGCAGCAGTGGGTAACGTAGTGGAGCCGGAACTCGCCCTCGACGACCACGTCCGACTCGGCCTCGCCTGCTGCCACGTTGCCTTGCTCGTAGTCGAAGGTCATTGCCACGTTGTGCCGATGCGCTTCGGCGTCGCCCGGCTCCCCGGGCTTGAGCGAATCGTGGGGCGCCGGCGGCGGAAGCTTCTCCGCGTGGATCATCGGAGCGCCGGGTGCGAGCGCCTGGCCGGGATCGGCGAGGATCGGCAGGTCCTCGTACTCGACCTCGATGCAGGCGAGCGCGGCCTGCGCGATTTCCTCGGTGTCCGCCGCAACCGCGGCGATCTCGTCGCGGCGACTCCGGACTTTGTCGCCCTTGAGCGGCATCTGGTCCTTGCCCACGCCGAGCGGACGCTGGTGCGGGACGTCCGCCGCGGTGATCACGGCGTGAACGCCGGGAAGCGCCCGGGCGCGGGAGACGTCGATGCGCACGATCCGCGCGTGGACGCGCGACGAACGCAGGATCTTCGCGTGGAGCTGGCCCGGCAGGTCGAGGTCGTGCACGTAGCGCGTCATGCCGCCCGCCTTCTCGGGCGCGTCGAGCTTCGCGATGCGCTTGCCGATCAACGAGTCCTTCTCGATTACTTTCATCTTAGTTGCTCCACCGTGCGGCGCACAGGCCGCGACGTCTGAAACAACCCCTCACCCGCCCTGTCGGGCACCCTCTCCCCGCTCGCGGGGAGAGGGGATGGGGGGAGGGGCGGCCGCCAGCGGAGGGAATGTCGGAGCAGTGTCATTTCAGCCTCCGTCAGCGTGCGTCGCGACAGGCGGCTTCGATCGCGTCGACGATCTTCACGTAGCCGGTGCAGCGGCAAAGGTTGCCCTCGATGCCGCGCTTGATCTCGTCGCGGGTCGGGTTCGGGTGCGACTCGAGGAAGCGGCGGGCCTGCATCACCATGCCGGGCGTGCAGAATCCGCACTGCACCGCGCCGAACTCGACGAACGCGCGCTCGATCCGCGCGGCGAGCGGATCGCGGGCCACACCCTCGATGGTGGTGAGCGTGCGTCCCTCGCAGTCGACCGCGAACATGAGGCACGCGCACACCGACGCGCCGTCCACGTCGACGGTGCAGGCGCCGCACTCGCCCTCGCCGCACGCGTACTTGGTGCCGGTGAGCCCGATCACGTCGCGCAGCAGCGCGAGCGTGCTCGCCTCCACCGGCACGCGCGCCCGCGTGACGACCCCGTTCAGCACGAATTCGATCTCACGCTTGTGCGACATCGCCGAGCATCCTCCGGGTCAGGTTGAACACGAGCTGCCGGCGGTACCACGCGCTCGCGCGCACGTCGTCGATCGGCCGGATCTCCTCGCGCGCGACCGCGGCCACGCGCGCGATCGCCTCGGCGTCGAGGGCCACACCTTCCAGGGCGGCCTCCGTCGCCGGGGCCCGCATCGGCACCGGCGCGACGGCGCCGAACGCGGCGCGCGCGCCCGAAAGCGACCGGCCGTTGCGCACGCCGCCGATCCCGATCGCCACCGCCGAGATGTCGAGCGCGGGGCGCGTGCCGAACTTCAAAAAGCGCGCGACGAACCCGGGCCGCGGCAGCGGGACCCGAATAGCGCACAGGAGCTCGTCGGGCTTGCGTAGCGTGCGGCCCGGTCCGGTGAAGAAGCCGGCGAGCGGCACGTGCCGCGTTTGCACGCGGCCGTCGGGCTTCGCGGCGAGCTCGGCCACGGCGTCGAGGACAAGGAGCGGCACCAGCGTGTCGCCGGCGGGCGAGGCGTTGCAGACGTTGCCGCCGATCGTGGCCGCGTTGCGGATCTGGTCGCTCGCGAAGTGGTCGCAAGCCTCGGCGAGAATCCCGGCGTGCTCGCGGACGAGCGGATCGCGGAGAACCTCGCTCATCGTCACGAGCGCGCCCAGCCGCAGCGCTCCATCTTCGATCCGTATGCCGGCCAACTCCGGCACGCGCCGGACGTTGACGAGCACGGGCCCGAACCTCGCCTTTCCGGCATGGCTCTGCGGCATGAGATCGGTGCCGCCGGCGAGGATCGTCGCCTCGCCGCCGCGCAGGTGATGGAGCGCGTCTTGCAACGAGGCCGGTGCTGCGTACTGTTCGATCGCCATGCCCTAGTCCCCGAAGCGCACCGGCTCGCGGTAGCGTCCCACGACCGAGACGAGCGCCCCGGTGATTTCGCCCACGCTCGCATACGCCTTCACCGCGTCGACGATCGCGGGCATCGTGTTCGTGCCGTCGGCCGCGGCGCGGCGGACCGCCTCGAGCGAGCGCTCCACCGCGGCGGCGTCGCGGGTTCGCCGCACCTCGGCGAGCCGCACCACCTGCGCCCGCGCGTCCGCCTCGTCGTAGGGATGGAACTCGACGTCCGGATCCTCGCCCTCGGTGCGGTAGCAGTTGACACCGACTTTGCGGTACGTCCCCGACTCGAGGGCGCGCTGGCGGCGGTAGGCCTGCGCCGAGACCTGCGACTGGATCTCGCCGCTCGCGATCAATCCGACGATCCCGCCGCGCGCGTCCACGTCGGCGATGATCCGCTCCATCTCGGCACGCATGGCGTTGGTGAGCGTCTCGACGTAGTACGAGCCGCCGAGCGGGTCGACGGTGTCGGTGAGGCCAATCTCCTCGATCAGGAGCTGCATCGTGCGCAGCGAAATCCGCTGCGCGTACTCGCTCGGGATGGTGTAAGCCTCGTCGTAGCAGCACAGCGCCATCGTCTGGGCGCCCGAAAGCGCGCTCACCAGCGCGTAGTAGGCGCCGCGCACGATGTTGAGCTCGGGCTGCTCGTGCGTCAGGCCGGAGCCGCCGCCGCCGGCGATCATCCGCAGCCACATCGACCCGGGCCGGGTCGCGCCGTAGCGCTCGGCCACGAGCTTCGCCCACAGGCCGCGCCCGGCGCGGAACTTCGCCACCTGCTCGAACAGGTTGCCGAAGATGTTGAAGTTGAACGAGAGGCGTCCGGCGAACTCGTCGATCGGCACGCCGCGCCGCAAGACCTCGTCGGCGTAGGCGCAGGCGATGCAGAACGCGTAGGCCATCTCCTGGGCCGGGTTCGCACCCGACTCGCGAATGTGGTAGCCGCACACCGACACCGGGCTGTACTTGGGCGCGTGCCTCGCGCAGTACTCGATGGTGTCGCCGACGAAGCGCAGCGACGGCTCGACGGGGTAGATCCAGGTTCCGCGGCCGACGAACTCCTTCAGGATGTCGTTCTGCGCCGTGCCGCGCAGCTTCGCCACGTCGAAGCCGCGCCGTTCGGCCATCGCGAGGTACATCGCGATCAGGATCGAGGCCGAGCCGTTGACCGTCAGCGACACCGTGATGCGGTCAAGATCGATGCCGTCGAAAGCGACCTCGACGTCGCGCAGCGTGTCGATCGCCATGCCCACGCGCCCCACCTCGCCTTCGGCGAGCGGATCGTCGGAGTCGAGCCCGCACTGGGTCGGAAGGTCGAACGCGACGTTGAGCCCGGTCTGGCCGTTGGCGATCAGGTACCTGAAGCGCGCGTTGGTGTCGGCGGCGTTGCCGAAGCCCGTGTACTGGCGCATCGTGAACGGCTGCTTGCGGTACATGAGCGGGTGGATGCCGCGCGTGAACGGGTATTCGCCGGGCAATCCCAGCATCGCGTCGCCGCCGCTCGCGGCGACGTCGGCCGCCGTGTACAAGGGCTTGATCTCGATCCCGGACTCGTTGACGACCGGGGCGATGCCCGCGTGCGATCGATCGTTCATGCGTGCGCCTCCCCTGGCGCGGCGGACACGCGACTGCGGGCGTTGCGTTCGATGAACACGCGGATGTCGTCGAGGCGCGCGCCGGTCGGAAAGATCCCCGCAAAGCCCAGCGCGCGCAGGGCGTCGTGGTCCTGCCTGGGCAGGTTGCCGCCGATGATCCAGAGCTTGTCGGACAGTCCCGCTTCTTCGAGCAGCGGCGCGAGCCTCCGGCAGAAGGCGAGATGCGAGCCGGCCATGCTGGACAGCGCGATCACGTCGACGTCCTCGTCGCGCGCGATCCGCGCGACCGCCTCCGGCGTCTGCCGGAGCCCGGTGTAGATCACTTCCATCCCGGCCGCCAGCAGCGCGCGCACGACCACTTTCGCACCCTGGTCGTGGCCGTCGAGCCCGGGCTTCGCCAGCACCACCCGGATCGGCCGCGAACGCGGCGTCGCCGTCATCGGTTCACCTCGTCATCTCCTTGGCGATCACCATTTTCAGGATCTCGCTCGTGCCGCCGCCGATCAGCGTGAAGCGCACGTCACGCAGGTAGCGCTGCACCGGGAATTCCATCGCGTAGCCGTAGGAGGCGAGCACCCGTGCCGCGCCGTCGCAGATGCGCGCAGCGGCCTCGCTCGCGAAGAGCTTCGCCATCGCGGCTTCCTTGTGATGCGGCGCGCCGGTGTCGTGACACCAGGCGGCGTGGCGAACGATGTGCCCGGCCGCCTCGAGGTCGGTCGCCATGTCGGCGAGCCGCGACTGGACCGCCTGGAAGCGGTTGATGGGCTTGCCGAACTGCCGGCGCTGCGCCGCATAGCGGGCCGCCTCGCCGAGCGCCGCGCGCGCGACGCCGACCGCCATCGCGCCGGTGATGATGCGGATCTCGGCAAGGGTCGCGCGCAGGTGCTCCTCGCCGTCGCCCTCGGCGCGGGAGAGCCGGTGGCTGTCGGGAACGAAGCAGCCGTCGAGTGCCAACTCGGAGGTCGGCAACGCCCACACGCCCATCTTCTCGATCGAACGACCCACCGCGACACCGGTGAAACTGCGCTCGACGAGAAAGATGGTGAGCTTACGCGCGTCTCCCGCGCGTGCGAACACGGTGAAGAAGTCGGCCACCGGCGCCGCCGTCACCCAGGTCTTGCGGCCGTCGAGCACGTAGCCGCCGTCGACCTTGCGTGCGGTGGTCGCGATTGCGTCGAGGTCGGAGCCCGCGTCGGGTTCGGTCATGCAGATCGCGCCGATCTTCTCGCCCGCGAGCGCGGGCTGGAAGAGGCGGGTGCGGATGTCGGCGCTGCCCAGCCGCTCCAGGAACTTGGTGCCCATCAGCGCCTGCATCGCCGCGCAGCCGGCGAGCGACATCGAGCCGCGTGCGATCTCGGTGAGTGCCAAGCAGAACGTCGCGAGGTCGAGCCCGAGTCCACCCGAGCCTTCCGGGTAGCGCATGGCGAAGAATCCCAGCTTGCCCAGCCGGCGGACGAGCGCGTGCGGGTATGCGTGCGCAGCGTCGATGGCCGCCGCCTGCGGCGCGACTTCCGCGTCGACGAACCGCGCGAAGGTGTCGCGGATCTGCCGCTGCTCGGGTGCGAGCGCGAAATCCATCTACCCGTCCCAGCCGTAGCGTTCCCGGGCCTGCGCCGCCGACACGATGCCGTCGCGCACCTCCTCGCGCAGGCGGGCGCGGTCGCGCCGCTTCGGATCTCCCCAGCCGCCGCCGCCGCCCGCCTGCTGGTGATAGACGGTGCCCTTGGGCACGCCGGTGATGAGGTCCTTGTTCTTCGGCACCACGGTGCGCCCGTCGGGGTAGGTGAGCCGGATGAAGTTGAGCGTGCCCTGCCCGCCGCCGAACAGCCCGAACGCGGGCTCGAAGTCGCCGTCGCCGAACGTCACGAGCTGGGTGTCGTCCGAACCGATGCGAAACACGGTCTCCACACCCAGCCCGCCCCGCCACTGGCCCGGCCCCGCCGAGTCGGGCAGGTACTCGTGCTTGACGAGCAAGTGCGGGGTCTGCTGCTCGAACATCTCGTAGTCCTGGTCGAGCAGGCCGCCGGACGCGTCGATCATGCCGATGTGGTCGTAGCCGTCGGTCCCCTTCATCGCGCCGGAGCCGCCTTTGAGACCCATGAACCCGATATCCACGTACTTCTCGCCCTTGTCCGGGTCGATGCCGGTGGTCAGCGAACAGAGCAGGTTGTTCCAGCCCGCGGTCACGCGCTCGGGCAGCGCGGGCGCGAGCGCCCGCTGGATCGCGTCGGCGTTCGGCGGGCACAGGTGGTTGCCGAAGGTCGTGGCCTTGGGGTAGGAGGCGTTGAGGATCGTCCCCTCGGGGATCACGATCTCGATCGGCTCGACCATCCCTTCGTTGTGCGGAATGGCGGGGTCGATCATCTGCAGGAGCGTCAGTATCGTCGCCGACGCGCTCGAGGTGAACGTGCCGTTGACGAAGCCGTTGGTCTGCGCGTCGGTGCGCGAGTAGTCGAAGCGGATCTTGCGGTCGGACACGTCGATGTCCACCCGGATGGTGAA
>JADLEZ010000244.1 GCA_020845855.1 Burkholderiales bacterium | reverse complement strand
GCCATCCCGGCGTGGATCACGTCACGTTCACGGGCTCGGTGCCAACCGGCATCGGCGTGATGAAAACGGCGGCCGAGCGCGTCACCTCGGTGACGCTGGAGCTGGGCGGCAAGTCGCCGGTCGTCGTGCTCGCCGATGCGGACCTCGACGCCGCGGTCGAAGGCACGCTCAAGGCGATCTACTCCAACGCCGGGCAGGTCTGCTCCGCCGGTTCGCGTCTGATCGTCGAGCGTGCGGTGCACGCAGCGATGATGGACAAGCTCGTGGCGCGCACGGAGGCGCTGACCATCGGCCGCGGCCTCGACGACCCCAAGCTGGGTCCTCTGATCTCGGGTGAACACCGCGCGCTGGTGGCGCGCTACGTCGACGGGGCGAAGGCGCGCGGTGTGGCGGTGGCCACCGGCGGCAAGCAGGTCAGCGTCAAGGGATGCGAGGGAGGCTACTTCTACGCGCCGACCATCCTCGACGAAGTGAAGGGCGACGACATCGTGATCCAGGAGGAGATCTTCGGCCCGGTGCTCTGCGTGCAATTGGTCGACTCCCCCGAGGAAGCCGTTGCAGTCGCCAACGGCACGCCGTTCGGCCTGGTTGCCGGCATCTACACCAGGGACATCGCCCGCGCCTTGCGCTTCGCCCGCGACGTCGAGGCGGGGCAGGTCTTCATCAACGAATACTTCGCCGGCGGCGTCGCCACCCCTTTCGGCGGCACCAAGCTGAGCGGATTCGGGCGCGAGAAGGGACTCGCCGCGCTGGCCTCCTACTACCAGGTCAAGTGCGTGACGGCGCGCATATAGCAGCATGCAGAACGCGATCGAAGGCGACGGCGTGCGCACAACGCGCGCTGTTTCGTGCTGTTTCCGGCGGTCGTCCGACGGGCCGCCCCTAGGACGACCGCCTGGAATCAACCTCGATGCAAAAGGTGCAGCTCGAGCTTCCTCGTCATCCGGGGACCGTTCGGACGCCTTTTGCATCGACCTGCTGAGGAACTGACATGCACGTGGATTTCGAACTCAATGCGCCGGACGATCTTGCGGGAACGCTCGACCTGCTCGCGCAAGGCGGGGCCGGCGTAGCGGCCCTCGCCGGCGGCACCAACCTGATCGTGGACATGCGCGCCGGGCGCCATCGGCCGCAGCGCGTCGTTGCGCTGAGCCGCGTGCAGGCGTTGCGCGGCATCGACTGCCAGGGCACGCCGATATCCATCGGCGGCGGCACGACGGTCAGCGACCTGCTCCACGCGCCCGGGATGGCCTCCGCGGCCCCATCACTCGTCGAGGCGGCGAACTGCTTCGCCGGCCAGATGGTCCGCAACACCGCCACGGTCGCCGGCAACATCGCCTGCGGCTCGCCCGCCGCGGACCTGGTGCCGCCGCTTTTATCGCTCGACGCGAGCGTCACTCTCGCCCGCAAGGCGGGCGAGCGCAGCGTCCCGCTCGAGCAGTACTTTCAGGGCTACAAGAAGGACGTGCGGCGCGCCGACGAGCTCATCACCCGCATCTCCTGGCCGCGCCTGCCGGCGCGCTCCCGCAATGCGTTCTACAAGCTCGCGCGCCGCAGCGGCGACGCGATCACCATCACCGGCGTGGCGGTGACGCTTTGCGTGGAGAACGGGCTCTGCGCGAAGGCGCGGATCGCGCTCGGCGCGGTGGCGCCGGTGGTGATGCGGGCGAAGAAGGCCGAGGCGCTGCTCACCGGCGCCCGGCTGACACCGGCGATCATCGGCGCCGCGGCGCGCGAGGCGGCCGGCGAATGCAGCCCCATCGACGACATCCGCGCCAGCGCGCAGTACCGCAGGCACACCGTTGAAGTTCTGACGCGCCGCCTCGTGTCGCAGGCTTGGGAAGCGCTTACGCAAAAGGAAGGATGAGGACATGCCCACGGACCGGCCGGTAGCATTGACGATCAACGGACGCAAGGAGACCGCGAGCTTTCCGGCGCATCGCACGCTGCTCGAGGCGCTGCGCGCGCTCGGGCACTTCGAGGTGAAGTGCGGCTGCGAGAAAGGCGACTGCGGCGCCTGCGCGGTGCTGCTCGACGGGGTGGCGGTCGATAGCTGCCTGACGCTCGCCTGGATGGCCGAAGGGCATGAGATCACGACCGTATCCGGGCTCGGCAGCATCGACGCCATGCATCCTTTGCAGAAGGCGTTCGCGGACGCGGGCGCGGCGCAGTGCGGCTATTGCACGCCGGGATTGATCGTCGCCGCGAAATCGATGATCGACCGCAATCCGAACCCGTCCGAGGAAGAGATCCGCTACGCCTTGAGCGGGAACCTCTGCCGCTGCACGGGCTATGTCAAGGTCGTGGAGGCCGTGCGCGAAGCGGCGGCCGTCATGCAGGCGCGGGGAGACGGGAAATGACGAGCGCAACCATGCCGGGCCAGTCGGTTCCCAACGTCCAGTTCCGGCAGCTGGGCCAGCCGCTGCGGCGCACCGACGCACCCGGGAAGGTGTCGGGCCGGACGCTGTACGCGGGCGACTTCACCATGCCCGGAATGCTGCACGCGAAGGTGGTCAGGGCCAATCTCGCGAGCGCCCGCCTGCGCCGGCTCGACGTGTCGAAAGCGCGCGCCCTCGAAGGCGTGGTTTGCATCCTGACCGCCGCCGACATGCCGGACCGGATGGCGGCGACCGACATCCCCGGCCAGACCGGCCAGAGCCGGCTGAAGACCGACAACCAGATCTTGGTCAAGGAGCTCGTGCGCTACTTCGGCGAGCCGATCGCGCTGATCGCCGCCGTGAGCCGCGACATCGCCGAACGCGCGGCCGAGCTCGTCGCCGTCGATCTCGAGCCGCTGCCGGGCGTCTACGATCCGGAGGAAGCGCAAAAGCCGGGCGCGCCGATCGTGCAAGGCACCGACAACTGTGTGGCCGAGCACAAGATCAGGAAAGGCGACGTCGAGAAGGGTTTCGCCGCGGCCGACTTCATCGTCGAGAACACTTTCCGCACGCCCTTCCAGGAACACGCGTTTCTCGAGCCGGAGGTCGGGCTCGCCTGGGTCGACGAGAACGAGGTCGTCAACATCAGGATGTCCACGCAGGTCATCGAGCATTTCCGCTCGATCGCGGAGGCGATCGGCGTGGCGCACAACAAGGTGCGCATCCTCGGCGCGCTGGTGGGCGGCGGCTTCGGCGGCAAGGAGGACCTCACCGTCGAGGTCTATCTCGCGCTCCTCGCGCGGCACACCGGCCGTCCGGTGCGGCTCGAATACTCGCGCGAGGATTCCTTCGTCGGCCACGGCAAGCGGCACCCGTTTAAGCTGACCTACCGGACCGGCGTCACGAAGGACGGCAAGATCACTGCGCTGGACGTGCAGGCGATCGCCGACGCCGGGGCGTACGTCTATTTGAGTCCCTACGTGCTGCTCTACTGCGCGATCGCGGCGCCGGGACCGTACCGGGTCGACAACCTGAACGTGCGCATGCGCGCGTTCGCCACCAACAACATGTACACGAGCGCGTTCCGCGGCTTCGGCGGCATGCAGGCCTGCGCCGCCTACGAGCAGCAGATGGACGAGATCGCGCGGCACATCGGCATGGATCGCCTGGAGTTGCGGCGGCGAAACCTGCTCAAGACCGGCGAGCCGATCTCCACCGGGTTCGTCCCGCCGAGTGCGATCTGGACCGACCGGTGCATGGAGCAGGCGTGGGCGGCGCTCGGCGAGCCCACACCTTCGCGCGGGCCGCTGCGAACCGGCCGCGGCATCGCCGTGTATCAGCAGAGCTACGGCCGGCTCACTTTCCTGCACGACACCTCCGAGGCGTGGGTCGGCGTCGAAGTCGACGGAACCGTGGTGATCCGCTCCGGCGTGACCGACATCGGCGCCGGACAGGTGTCGGCACTCGGGCAGATCGTCGCCGAGGTGCTCGGTGTCGGCCTCGACAACGTGGTCATCTACAACAGCGACTCGGCGGTCACCCCACTCGCGGGAACGACGACCGCGACGCGCGCGCTGTACATGACCGGCAACGCCGCGAAGAAGGCGGCCGAGGCGATTCGTGCGCGCCTCGTGGCGCGCGCCGCCAAGGCGCTGGGCGCCGAACCCGGCGAGGTCGATCTCGCGTCCAACAAAGCCTTCGTGCAGGACGCGCCCGAGCGCTCGATGCCGTTCGTGGACCTCGTGAAGCTATGCGCCTCCGAAGGCATCCATCGATCGGAGCTCGCGCTGTTCCGGGCGCCGTTCAGCGATCGGCTTGACCCCGAGACCGGCCAGGGCCAGGCGCACCCCGATTACACCTACGGCGCGCACGCCGTGGAGATTTCCGTCGACATCGAGACCGGCGAGGTCAGGGTGCTGAAAAGCGTGGGCGCCCACGACGTCGGGCAATGCGTGAACCGCGCTGCCGTCGAGGGACAGATCGAAGGCGGCACCCAGAACGGGCAGGGCTTCGCGTTGAGCGAGGAGATGCTCTACGACGAGGGCCGCCTGGTCACGCCCTCGTTCAGCGAGTACCTGATGCCGACCTCGATGGACATGCCCAAGGTGCAATGCATCATCCTCGAGTCGCGCAGCGGCGTCGGGCCGTACGGCGCGAAGGGCGTCGGCGAGCCGGCGCTGACCGCGGT
>JADLEZ010000243.1 GCA_020845855.1 Burkholderiales bacterium | reverse complement strand
CAGGCGATCTGGGTCGGGCGCGCGCGGCGGGAGGAGCTCGCCAACCGCCGCAAGGTCGAGGAAGTGATCGACTTCCTCGAGATCCAGCACATCCGCAAGACTCCGGTCGGGCGGTTGCCCTACGGCTTGCAGAAGCGCGTCGAGCTCGCCCGCGCACTCGCCGCGGAGCCCACCATGCTGCTGCTCGACGAGCCCATGGCCGGCATGAACGTCGAGGAGAAGCAGGACATGTGCCGCTTCGTGCTCGACGTCAACGAGCAATACGGCACGACCATCGTGCTGATCGAGCACGACATGGGGGTGGTGATGGACATCTCCGACCGCGTGGTGGTGCTCGACTACGGCAAGAAGATCGGCGACGGGCCGCCGGACGAGATACGGGCGAACCCGGCGGTGATCGCGGCGTATCTGGGTGTCGCACATTGAAATTCGAAAGGCGGGGCTAGGGGTTTGGGGGCTAGGGATTAGGGAGCACTGCGATGATGCAAACATTGAACTGTAACGGCGGGGCTAGGGGTTAGGGGCTAGAGGCTAGGGAGCATTGCGATGATGCAAACATTGAACTGCAACGGCGGGGCTAGGGGTTAGGGGCTAGAGGTTGGGGAGCACTACGATGATGCAAACATCGAACTGTTGGTTGGCCCACCTTCGAGACGAGGTCACGCGTCGGCGTGAAGCTCCCTAGCCCCTAGCCCCTAGCCCCACCCTTCCAGCCATGTCCTTCTTCTTCGAAGTCCTCATCGGCGGCCTGCTCTCGGGCGTCATGTACTCGCTGGTGGCGCTCGGCTTCGTGCTCATCTACAAGGCGTCGGGCGTGTTCAACTTCGCGCAGGGCGCGATGGTGTTCTTCGCGGCACTTACCTGCGTGAGCTTCATCGAGATGGGCTTGAATTTCTGGATCGCCTTCGCGCTCACGCTGGCGGCGATGGTGGTGCTGGGGCTTGCGACCGAGCGCGTCGTGCTGCGGCCGCTCGTCAACCAGCCGCAGATCTCGCTGTTCATGGCGACCATCGGGCTCACCTTCGTGATCGAAGGTCTCGCTCAGCTCCTGTGGGGCTCGCAGCCGCACAACCTCGACCTCGGCATCCAGGACGTGCCGATGGAATGGGTCTCCAGTCGCACCGGCATGAACATCTCGACGTTCGACGTCGCCGCGGCGGGCATCGCGGCCGTGCTGGTGACGTCGCTCGGGGTGTTCTTCAACCGCACGCGCATCGGGCGCGCGCTGCGCGCGGTGGCCGACGATCACCAGGCCGCACTCGCGGTAGGCATACCGCTGCAGCAGATCTGGGGGATCGTGTGGGCGGTCGCCGGCTTCGTCGCGCTGGTCGCGGGGCTTTTGTGGGGCGCGCGCAACGGCGTGCAGTTCTCGCTCACGTTCCTGGCACTCAAGGCGTTGCCGGTGCTGATCCTCGGTGGCTTCGAGTCGATTCCCGGCGCGATCGTCGGCGGCCTCATCGTCGGCGCGTCGGAGAAGCTCGCGGAGGTCTACATCGGCCCGTACGTCGGCGGCGGCATCGAGGGCTGGTTCCCGTACGTGCTCGCGCTGCTGTTCTTGCTGTTCCGGCCGGAGGGGTTGTTCGGCGAACGCCACATCGACCGGGTTTGAACTTGCTGATAGCTGAAAGCTGATAGCCGAATGCTGTATCGCGAAGCCGGACAATTCAAGACGACGTACGCGGGCGACCAGCAGGTCTTCCCGATCCGCCAGGACCGCATCGCGGTCGTGGCACTGCTGCTCGTCGCGTTCGTCGCCGTGCCGCTGACGGCGAACCAGTACATCCTCTCCGCGATCCTGACCCCGTTCCTGATCTTCGCGCTAGCCACCATCGGCCTCAACATCCTCACCGGCTACGCAGGCCAGCTCTCGCTCGGCTCCGCGGCGTTCATGGCGGTGGGCGCCTTCGCCGCGTACAACTTCGTGCTGCGCGTGCCGGGCATCCCGATCGTCGTTGCGTTCATCCTCGCGGGCGTCTGCGCGGCGCTGGTCGGCGTGGTGTTCGGACTGCCGAGCCTGCGCATCAAGGGCTTTTACCTCGCGGTGGCCACCCTTGCGGCGCAGTTCTTCGTGGTCTGGGCGCTGACCAAGTTCCCGTGGTTCTCCAACCATTCGAGCTCGGGCGTGATCAGCGCCCAGACGATCCAGGTCTTGGGCTACGTGTTCGACGCGCCGGCGTCGAAGTATCTGTTCACGCTGACCATCGTCGCGCTGCTCGCGCTTGCCGCCAAGAACATGGCCCGGGGCTCGATCGGCCGCGCCTGGATGGCGGTGCGCGACATGGACGTCGCGGCATCGGTGATCGGCATCCCGCTCGTGCGCACCAAGCTCTCCGCTTTCGCCATCAGCTCGTTCTACTGCGGGGTCGCGGGCGCCCTGTACGCATACGCTTACCTCGGCACGGTGGAGCCCGAGGGCTTCAGCCTCGACCTCTCCTTCCGCGTGCTGTTCATGGTGATCATCGGCGGGGTGGGCAGCATCCTGGGCTCGTTCCTCGGCGCGGCGTTCATCGTGCTCT
>JADLEZ010000242.1 GCA_020845855.1 Burkholderiales bacterium | reverse complement strand
GTGTTGCTCCACGCCGCGCGCACGCCGCCGTAGAACAGGCCGTCCGCAAACTCGCACTGGCCGCCGGTCACCGCCGCCTGCAGGGTCTGCTCGCCGCGCTCCTGGATGTAAGCCGCCATGCGCGCCTCGTTCTCGGGCGCGGGCGGCCACGTCGCGGGCACGATGAAGCCGTGCACTTCCGCGTACGCGGCGTTCGGCGCAACCGGCGCCGAGAAATCGCGGAAGTTGCGGTTGAGGTCGACGTTGTCCTCGTTGGTGCGCCGCAGATGCGAGAAGCCGTAAGGATTGAGCGCATGCAGGAACACGACGCGGATGCCGGCGTCGCGAACCTCGGCGGCGAACGCGTCGTCGTGCAACATGTTCAACTGGCAACCCGATCCGCAGAATCCCTCGACGCCGTGCGTGGCGGACGTGAGCAGGAGCACGTTGCGCGCGTCGGCGCGGCCCTGCACGGCCACGTCGATCGCGAGCTCCTCGCCCTGCGCGCCGCGCGCGATCGGATGCACGTGATGCGACACGAACAGGCCGCGCCGATGCGCCGCCGCGAGAAACCGCTCGCGCGCCTCCCCGTACGTCTGCGAAAAACCAGCGGCCGGATCGAGCGTCATGAGCGCAAGGGCATCGCCGCTTCCGCCAGCGCCGCGAGATAACCTGCCCCGAGCGGGATCACCGCGTCGTTGAAGTCGTAGGTGCTGTTGTGCAGGAAGCAGCCGCCGTCCGCACCCCCCTGCCCCAGGCGCGCGAAGGCGCCGGGCTTCGCCTGCAGCATGAACGAGAAATCCTCCGCGCCCATCGACGGGTCGAGGTTGCGCACGACGTTGTCGCGCCCGACCAGCGCCTCGGCCACGTCGGCGGCGAACATCGCCTCGCGGTCGTGGTTGACGGTTGCCGGATACACGCGCTCGTACTGAAGCGTCGCGCGTGCGCCGAACGCCGCGGCGATCGAATGGACGAGTTCGGTCAACCGCCGCTCGATCATGTCCTGGGTAGCGGGCCGGAACGTGCGCACGGTCCCGACCAGCTTCGCGTGCGCCGGAATCACGCTCATGGCGCCCGGGTGGCCTGCGTGCATCGCGCACAGCGAGACCACCGCGGTGTCGATCGGGCTCACGTTGCGGCTCACGATCGATTGCGCGGCCGTGATGATGTGCCCGGCGACCAGCACCGGATCGCAGGCCGCGTGCGGATGCGCGCCGTGGCCGCCCTTGCCGTCGATGGCGATCTCGATGCGGTCGGCGGCGGCCATCGCGGGGCCGGGGGTGATGCCGATGCGTCCGGGCGCGAGCCCCGGCCAGTTGTGCAGCGCATAGACCTCCGAGGCCGGGAAACGGTCGAACAGACCGTCGGCGATCATCGCCTTGGCGCCGGCGTAGCCCTCCTCCCCCGGCTGGAAGATGCAATAGGCGGTGCCGTCGAAGTTGCGCGTCGCGGCGAGGTACTTGGCCGCGGCCAGCAGCATGGTGGTGTGGCCGTCGTGGCCGCAGCCATGCATGCGGCCTTCGTAGCGCGACTTGTGCGCGAAGTCGTTTTCTTCCTGCATCGGCAGCGCATCCATGTCGCCGCGCAGGCCGACCGCGCGGCCGCTCTCTGACCGCTTGCCCGGGATGACGGCCACGATGCCGGTCTTGCCGATGCCGGTGTGGTGCTCGATGCCGAGTGCCGCGAGCCGCTCCTGCACCACGCGCGCGGTACGGTGCTCCTCGAAGCCGAGCTCGGGGTGGGCGTGAAGATCGCGGCGAATGGCGGTAAATTCGTCATGATAGGAGCGTATCCAGTCTGCAGGATTCATCACAGTCTCATAGGCGGGCGCGCCCGCTTCCATCGGAAGTTTTCAATGTGCGGCAACGGTCCGGTCGATGCGAAGACGCGGGTCGACCCCGTAGTACAGGAGGTCGACGATCAGGTTGATGACGACGAACACGAGCGCGATGAGGCACAGGTATGCCGCCATCACCGGGATGTCCGCGAAGTAGACCGACTGGATGAACAGGAGACCCATCCCCGGCCACTGGAACACGGTTTCGGTGACGATGGCGAAGGCGATGATCGCGCCGAGCTGCAATCCTACGATGGTGATCACCGGCACCAACGTGTTCTTGAGCGCGTGCCCGAAGTGGATCGCCCGGTCGGTGAGGCCGCGGGCGCGCGCGAACTTGATGTAGTCGGTGCGCAGGACCTCCAGCATCTCGGAGCGCACCAGGCGCATGATGAGCGTCATCTGCACGAGCGACAGCGTGATCGTCGGCAGGATCAGCGCCTTCAGCCCGCTCTTGGTCAAAAGGCCGGTGGTCCACCAGCCGAAGGCGACGGTATCGCCGCGGCCGAACGACGGCAGCCACCCCAACTGCACCGCGAACACCAGGATCAGCAGGATGCCGATCAGGAAGGAAGGAAGGCTGACCCCGAGGAGCGAGCCGGCGAGGAGCACGTGCGAGAGCGCGCTGTTCCGGCGCAAGGCGGTATACACGCCCATCGGAATGCCGACGGCCAGCGCGAGCAGCGCGGCCGCCGTGGCGAGCTCCAACGTGGCCGGCAGCCGCTCCTTGAGCAGCACCGAGACCTTGCGCGCTTGCCGCAGCGACAAGCCGAATTCGCCCTGCACGGCGTTGCCGACGTAGCGGGCGAACTGGACGTAGAACGGCTGGTCGAGGCCCAGCTCGCTGCGCAGCCGCGCGCGCTCCTCCATGGTGGTGTCCTGCCCCACCATGAACTGCACCGGGTCGCCGGTGAAGTTGAAAAGCGCGAAGGCGATGACCGCGACGACCGCGAGCACCACCCCGGACTGCAGGACGCGGCGGAGGATGAACGCGAGCACGGGCGCTATGGCGGGCTCCCGCGGGCCTCACGGCCCGCGGGCACCCACGATCATCAAGGCATGCCTACTCCTTGATGTCAACGCCGTAGAAGGTGTGGCGCCCGAACGGCGACAGCTTGAAGTCGACCACCTCCTTGCGCACGGGCTTCAACTGCACCGCGTGCGCGATGGTGAACCACGGCGCCTGCTCCTTGAAGATCACCTGGGCCTGCTCGTAGAGCTTCTGGCGTTCGGCCTGGTTGGTGATCACCTTCGCCTTCTGGATCAGATCTTCGTACGGCTTGTAGCAGAACTTGGCGACGTTGCTGCCGTTGGACTTCGCCGAATCGCAGCCCAGAAGGGTCGCGAGGAAGTTGTCCGGGTCGCCGTTGTCGCCGGTCCAGCCCAGCATCCCGGTCTGGTGCTCGCCCGCCTGCATGCGCTTGCGGTACTCGCCCCACTCGAAGCTCTTGATCTCGGCGGTGACGCCGACCTTGGCGAGATCGGCTTGCATCAGCTCCGCGATGCGCCGGGCGTTGGGGTTGTACGGACGCTGCACCGGCATCGCCCACAAGTCGATGGTGAAGCCGTTGGGATAGCCCGCGTCGGCGAGCAGCTTCTTCGCCGCGGCCGGATCGTACGGGTCGTCCTTGATGGCGTCGTTGTACGACCATTGCGTCGGCGGGATCGGGTTCTTCGCGGGGACACCGGTGCCGAGGTAGACCGCGTCGATGATGGCCTGTTTGTTGATGGCCATGTTGAGCGCCTTGCGCACGCGCACGTCGTCGACCGGCTTCTTGGTGGTGTTGTACGCGAGGTAGCCGACGTTGAGGCCCGGCTGCTCCAGGATCTGGACGTTGGGATCCTTCTTCATCGCGGCGAGGTCGGCCGGGTTGGGATAGGGCATCACGTGGCACTCGCCCTTTTGCAGCTTCGCCCAGCGCACCGACGCGTCGGGCGTGATCGAGAACACGAGGTCGTCGATCTTGGCCTTGCCGCCCCAGAACTGCGGGAACGCCTTGTAGCGGATCACCGCGTCCTTCTGGTATTGCACGAGGTAGAACGGCCCGGTGCCGATCGGCTCCTGGTCGAGCTTCTCCGGCGTGCCGGCTTTGAGCAGCGCATCGGCGTACTCCTTCGACTGCACGCCTGCGTACTCCATCGCGAGGTTCGACAGGAACGGCGCTTCCGGCTTGTTCAGCGTGATGCGCACGGTGTAGTCGTCCACCTTCTGGATCGACTTGATGAGCTTCGGCATCCCCATGTCGTTGTAGTACGAATGGTTGGAGCTCGTCACCTTGAAGTACGGGTTGGCTTCGTTGCCCTGCCGCTCCAGCATGAAGATGATGTCGTCGGCGTTCATGTCGCGCGTCGGCTTCCACGCGCGCTGGTTGTGCCACTTCACGCCCTTGCGCAGGTGGAACGTGTACACCGTGCCGTCGGGCGAGATGTCCCATCGCTCCGCGAGGCCCGGTACGACCTTGGTGGTGCCGCGCTCGAAGTCGACGAGACGGCTGTAGATCTGGCTGTTGGCGTCGAACGACGTGCCGGTGGTGTTGATGCCGGGATAGAAGTTCTCGGGACTGCCTTCCGAGCAGTACACGAGCGTCTTGGCCGACGCGCCTCCGGCGGCGGCAAGGCAGAGGGCGATCGCGGCGGCGACCAGGCTTTTGTTCATGCAGTTCTCCTCGTGGGATTACGGGTATGGGTCAGTGCGGTTCCGCACCTAACCCGCTAGTATGACTGGATTCCAGGAATTTTTCCGCCAGGTGGCACGCGACCAGCCGCCCGTCCAGCGACCGCAGGGACGGCCGTTGCCGGTGGCAGACGTCGACCGCGTGCGTGCATCTCGTGCTGAACACGCAGCCGGCCGGCGGAGAGAGCGGCGACGGCCGCTCCCCTTTCAGCACGACCCGCTGCTTGCGCCCGCCGTCCAGGGTGGGGGTCGAGGCGAGCAGCGCCTGCGTGTACGGATGCAGCGGACGCTCGAAGATCCGCGTCTTCTCGCCCTGCTCCATAGCTAGGCCCAGGTACATGACGAGCACGTCGTGGCAGATATAGCGGACCACGGCGAGGTCGTGCGAGATGAAGAGGTAGGCGACTTGAAGCTCACGCTGCAGGTCGGTCATGAGGTTCAGCACCTGGGCCTGCACCGACACGTCGAGCGCCGACACCGGCTCGTCGGCGACGACCAGCGACGGCTCCAGCATCAACGCGCGCGCGATGGCGATGCGCTGTCGTTGGCCTCCCGAGAACATGTGAGGGTAGCGATCGTAGTGCTCGGGCCTTAAGCCCACCTTAGCGAGCATGCCGCGCGCCCGCTCGGCGCGCGCCGCCGGGGAGAGCCTGGTGTTGATCGCGAGCGGCGATTCGAGGATGGCGCCGATCTTCTTGCGCGGGTTGAGCGAGCCGTACGGATTCTGGAACACCATCTGCACCGACTTGCGAAGCTTGCGCTGGTGAGCGGGACTGACATCGGCGGTGTGGCCGCCGGCAAGCGCGAGCGTGCCTTCGGACGGCTTCTCGATCAGCGCCACCACCCGCGCGAGTGTCGACTTGCCGCAGCCCGACTCGCCGACCACCGCCAGGGTGCGCGCCGGCTGGATGGCGAAGGAGACGCCGCCGACCGCAACGAGGCGCGCCGGCTCGCGAAACGGCCCGCGCCGCACCTCGTAGACGCGGCGCAGATCCTTCGCTTCCACCACGGCCGTCATGCGGCGCCCACCGTTTCCGAGTCGCGGGCGCGGCGCCCGTCACGGCCCGGGTCGCCCAGCGGATAGTGGCAGCGCACGTGGCCGTCCTGCCATGCCCGCAGCGCCGGGCGCTCGCGGCAGGCCGGCGTCGCGTAGCTGCAACGCGGGCCGAAGAGGCATCCCGCCGGCCGGTCGGAAAGACCCGGAACCACACCCGGAATCGTGGCGAGGCGCCCGCCGCCGGCGTGGCGTTCGGGCATGGTGTTGAGCAGCGCTTCGGCGTACGGGTGCTGCGGTGCGGCGAACAGGCTGTCGGCGCCGCGCTCCTCCATCACCTGCCCCGCGTACATCACCGCGACCCGCCGCGCCATTTCGGCGACCACCCCCATGTTGTGGGTGACGAGGACCAGCGCCATGCCGCGCTCCTGCTGCAAGCCGCGCAACAGATCGAGGATCTGCGCCTGGATGGTGACGTCGAGCGCGGTGGTCGGCTCGTCGGCGATGAGGAGCCGCGGGTTGCACGCAATCGCCATCGCGATCATGACGCGCTGGTTCATCCCGCCCGACATCTGGTGCGGGAAGTCGCCGAGGCGGCTTTCCGGCGCGGGGATGCCGACCAGCTCCAGAAGCTCGATCGACCGCTTGCGGGCCGCCTTGCGGTCGAGATCGAGGTGGAGTTCGAGGGTTTCCGCGAGCTGGAACCCGATCGTGAAGCAGGGGTTGAGACTCGTCGTCGGTTCCTGGAAGATCATCGCGATCTCGCCCCCGATCACCGTGCGCCGCTGGCGATCGGACAATGCGAGAAGGTCATGGCCCGCGAACGAAAGCTTGCGCGCCCGCACGCGCCCCGGGAACGCGACGAGGCCCATCACCGCCAGCATGGTGACACTCTTGCCCGATCCCGATTCGCCCACGATGCCGAGCACGTCGCCCTCGTCCAGCGCGAGGCTCACCCCGTCGACCGCGTGCATGACTCCACCCTGGGTCAGGAACTCGACGTGCAGGTCTTCGATTTCGAGGAGCGGCATGCGTTAGGGGCGTTCCGGCGAGTTGCCCCTCACCCGCCCTATCGGGCACCCTCTCCCCGCGAGTAAGCGAGGCGGCGAGCGAAGCGAGCAAAGGCCCGAAGGGCGCGTCGCCGAGCGACCGAGGGCGACCGACAACGCTAACGTCCCGCGTTGCCTCGCCGGTTCCGGAGGTCGCCGCGGGGAGAGGGCCGGGGTGAGGGGTGTGCGTGAGTTCATCGCTTCAGCTTCGGGTCGAGCGCGTCGCGCAGCCCGTCGCCCAGGAGGTTGAACGCGAGCACCGTGAGCAGGATCATGAGTCCGGGGAAGGTCACCACCCACCACGCGCGCAGCACGAACTCGCGCGCGTCGGCGAGCATGGTGCCCCATTCCGAGGCGGGCGGCTGCGCGCCCAGGCCCAGGAAGCCGAGCGCGGCGGCGTCGAGGATCGCCGTGGAAATGCCGAGCGAGGCCTGCACGATCAGCGGCGCCGCGCAATTGGGCAGGACTTCCGAGAACATGAGGCGCGTCCGGGTAGCGCCGCTCGCGCGCGCCGCGGTCACGTAGTCCTTCGCCGTTTCCGAGATCACCGCCGCACGCGTGATGCGCACGTAGTGCGGCAGGACGACGATCGCCACCGCGATCATCGCGTTCATGATCCCCGGACCCAGGATCGCGACGATCACGATCGCGAGCAGCAGGCTCGGCAGCGTGAGGATGATGTCCATGAGCCGCATGATCGCGATCTCGGTCATGCCCCGGAAGAAGCCGGCGACCAGCCCGAGGGCGATGCCCACGACGATGGCGATCGCCACCACCGCGGCGCCGATCAGGAGCGAGAGGCGCGCGCCGAAAATGAGGCGCGACAGCATGTCACGGCCGATCGCGTCCGTGCCGAGCGGAAACACCCAGGAACCGCCGGCCTGCCACGCGGGCGGCTTGAGGAACACGGCATTGTTCGTGAGGTCCGGCGGGTGCGGCGCGAGGACGTTGGCGAAGATCGCCGTGAGCGTGAGTGCCACGATGAAGACGAGCCCCGCGACCGCGCCGTGGTTGGCGCTGAAGTAGCCCCAGAACTCGCGCAGCGGGCCGCGCGGCGCGGCCGCGGCATCGACTACCAGCGTCGCCTGCGTCGTCATTCGGCCTCCGCAACCACTGTCGCATGCGAGTGTCCAGTTGTCGGCCTCCGGGCAATCGCGCGTCGACGGGCCCTCCGGGCCTTGGCTCGACCTCCGGTCTCGCCCGCCGCGCTCATGCTCCCTTCCGGATACGGGGATTGATCACGCCGTAGGTCACGTCGACCAGGAGGTTCACCGCCATCACCGCCAGCCCCAGCAGCAGCACGCCGCCCTGCAGCACCGGATAGTCGCGGCGGTTGATCGCCTCGATCAGCCACTTGCCCACCCCCGGCCACGAGAAGATCGTCTCGGTGAGGATCGCGCCGGTGAACAGCACCCCTACCTGCAGGCCGATCACCGTGACCACCGGAATCAGGGCGTTGCGCAGCGCGTGCAGCGCGACGACCCGCACGCCCGACAGGCCCTTGGCGCGGGCGGTGCGGATGTAGTCCTCGCCCAGCACCTCGAGCATCGCCGAGCGCGTCATGCGCGCGATGATCGCGAGCGGTTGGGTGCCGAGCACGAGGGTCGGCAGGATCAAGTGCGAGACCGTCGACCGGAACGCGCCCTTCTCGCCCGACAGCAGCGAATCGATGGTGAGGAACCCGGTCGTAGGTTCGATGTAGTACTTGACGTCGATGCGTCCGGACACCGGGGTGAGTCCGAGCTGGACCGAGAACAGCAGGATGAGCAGCAGCCCCCACCAGAAGATCGGCATCGAGTAGCCGGTGAGCGAAATGCCCATCACCCCGTGATCGAACACGGAGTTGCGCCGCACGGCGGCGACGATCCCGGCGGGGATGCCGAGGACTAGCGCGAACACGATCGCGCACAGCGCGAGCTCGATGGTAGCCGGAAAGAGCGCCTTGAACTCGGACAGCACCGGCGCCTGCGTGATCATCGACTTGCCGAGGTCGCCGTGGAGCACCCGGCCGATGTAGATCCCGTACTGCACGAGCACCGGCCGGTCGAGGCCATACTCCTTCAGGAGCTTCGCGTGACGCTCGGCGTCGATGCCGCGCTCGCCGGCCAGGGTCTCGATCGGGTCGCCGGGCACGAGCCGGATCAGGAAGAACGCGAGCAGCGTCATGCCGATGAAGGTCGGCACGACCAGGCTCACGCGGGTCAGGAGGAAGCGCAGCACGGACGCTATTGTGCGTTATCCACGCGCCGCGCGCGTCGCGTACAGGCAGATCCCGGCCGCAACCGAGACGTTGAGGCTTGCCACGCTGCCGAAGAGCGGGATGCCGACGATGCGGTCGCACGAATCCCGGGTGAGCCGGCGCAGCCCCTGCCCTTCCGCGCCGAGCACCCATGCGATGGGACCGGTCAGGTCGGCCGACGGCAACGGCTCGCCCCCGGCGTCGGCGCCGAGCAGCCAGACCTCCCGCTCCTTCAACTCGCGCATGGTCCGCGCGAGGTTGGTCACCGCAATGACCGGCACCGTATCGGCCGCGCCCGACGCCGCCTTGGCCACCGTCGCGTTCACCCCCACGGCGCGATCCTTGGGCACGATCACCGCCAGCGCGCCGAACGCGTCCGCGCAGCGCAGGCAGGCGCCCAGGTTGTGCGGATCGGTGACCCCGTCGAGGACGAGGAGAAGCGGCGGCTCGGACGCAGCGGCGAGGACGTCGTCCAGCGTGACATGCGGCAGCGCGTCGTCGACGATGGCGACTACACCTTGGTGGCGACCGTGCCCGGCGAGTGCGTCGAGCCGCGCCGAGTCGGCCACGTGCACCGCGACCGCGGCCTGCTGCGCGCGGGCCACGAGGTCGCGCGCCCGCGGATCCTGGCGGCCGGCGAGTACGTACAGCGCGTGTACGGCGTCGGGCCGCTGGCGCAGGCGGGCGGTGACCGCGTGGAATCCGAAGAGCGGGCGGGTGGCAGGCAAGGCAGAGGTCGTCGCGCGGCTATGCTAGTGTACCGCCCGCCCTAGCGGGCCCTGCAGCCATGATCTTCTCCGACGACGTACGCGCCTTTCTCACCGCCCTCCTCCTGGTCGTGGGCGGCCTGCTGCCGATCGTGAACCCGGTCGGCAGCGCGCCTATGTTCCTCGCGATGACCCGCGGTTCCGACCCGCAGACGCGCGCGGTGCTGGCGGTGAAGATCGCGGTCAACACGTTCATCCTGATCATGGGGGCGCTGATCTTCGGCGCCTACGTGCTCAAGGTGTTCGGGCTGTCGGTTCCGGCGGTGCAGGTGGCGGGCGGCCTCGTGTTGTGCGCGCTCGGCTGGAACCTCCTCAACAGCGACGAGCCGGACCCGAAAGTCGACGGCGCACCGCCGAACACCGAGATGGTGTTCATGCGCGCGTTCTATCCGCTCACGCTGCCGCTGACGGTCGACCCGGGTGCGCTCGCGGTCGCCGTCACGCTCGGGGCCAACCATGCGCACGGGATCGCGCGCGTAGCCATCGGACTCGCGGCCGCCATCCTCGGCACCGCGCTGATCTCGGTGTGCGTATGGCTGTGCTACCGCTACGCCGGGCGCGTGGCGCGCTGGCTCGGCCACTCGCGGGTGATGGTCGTGCTGCGCCTGTCCGCGTTCATCGTGCTGTGCATCGGCGTCGAGATCACCTGGAACGGGGTGAAGGCGTTCGCGAGCCAGCTCACGTTCGCGCCGCCGGCCGTTGTGGCGCCCAAGTCGCCATGAGCCCACAGGGCCGTTGCGCCTCCGCGCGGCGGGAAGCCCAGTGACCGAAGACATCCGCGGCGTCCTGCAGGGAGCGCTCCTGGTGCTGGCGGCGCTGTTTCCGATCGTCAATCCGCTCGGCAACGCGCCGCTGTTCCTGTCGCTGACCGCCGACGCGTCGGAAGCACAGCGCAAGGTGCTCGCGCGCAAGGTGGCGGTCAACGGCTTCGTGCTGCTGGTGGCGGCCATCTTCGCCGGCGACCTGATCCTCGATTTTTTCGGCGTGAGCGTGCCGGTGCTGCAGGTCGCGGGCGGGCTCGTCGTGGCGAGCCTGGGCTTCCGGCTGCTGCACGACAGCGGCGAGGCGACGGCCCCGGGCAACGTCGGCGCGGGCGCCATCGGCGCGCGCGCGTTCTACCCGCTCACGCTGCCGCTGACCGTCGGCCCCGGCAGCATCTCGGTGGCGGTTACCGTCGGCGCCAATTTTCCCTCGACCCTGCAGCCGTACGTGGGCGACGCCCTGTCGGCGCTGGTCGGCGTGCTCGCCGTGTGCGCGTCGATCTACGCCTGCTACGCGTTCGCCGAACGGCTCACCCGCGCGCTGGGCTCGACCGGCCTCGCGGTCGTGATGCGCCTGTCCGCGTTCATCCTGCTGTGCATCGGCGTGCAGATCATGTGGAACGGGGCGGACGCGCTGTTCGGCATCAGCGCCGCGCGCCGGGGGTGATCCGGCGGCGAGGCCTCTCCTGTTATACTTATCGGCTTACTTGCTTGCCCCGCAGTACCAAGCCGGTGTAGCTCAGTTGGTAGAGCAGCGCATTCGTAATGCGAAGGTCGGGGGTTCGACTCCCTCTACCGGCACCAAAAGATTCAAGCAGTTGCAACAGTGTGGCCGAAAATGCAGAAGATAGATTCTGCGACGCAGATGTCCGGCGTGATGCTCCCGGCGGCGACCAGGGGTGTGGACGTCGTGTAGCTGATCCGTCCGCCGAAGACGATGCCGGCCGTCGCCGTTCGTGTCCATCGATGCTGCAACGCCGGATGTATTGTTCAAGACGCGGAGTTCCTTGATTTGAATCAATGCCGCCGGAATCGTAGTGCACGAAGTTACGATCCAAATGACGACAGCGCTATGGATCGTGTTGGCCCTCGCGTTTGGTGTATGCATCGGATACGTCCTTTGCGCCGCGATGACGGTGTCGCGAGGCGAGCCGCAGCGAGAGGTAGACCGCCAGGTCCCTTCCCCGCTCGAGGCCGACAGACCCGGCTGATGCCCGAGCTAGGCTAGTAGCCGGCGGGCGACGGCGTTGCACTTAAGTCCGATAGAGCAGTTCGGCGAAATCGCCAGGATTGGCGGCGCGGCGCGCAGCCGTTGGGGCAGCGCCCGCTGGCAAGCGACCTTCGCACCGCAGTCGCGCCGACCGCTCGTCGCCTGGCCGGAGGCACGGCCGATTCGCACGTCCCCGTGGTACGGGCATTGCTCTTACCCCTGCACGATGGTGATGGCAGGCTGGAAGCGGGGTGCGAACGGGGCATCGTCCGACGCCACAATCGGATACCGTCGACTTGCCGCATCGTCCAAACGGCGCCGTAATGGCCTCACCTGCAATGCATCGGGGAGCACGCACATGATGACAGCGCTTGTGGGTTCCTTGGCACTCTCGTTGGGCGTCTGTATCGGATATGTCCTTTGTGCGGCGATGACGGTTTCGAATCGTGAGCAACGACGCGAGCCGCAACGGACCATGCCCGACGCCGCCCCGCTGAAGGCGGACAGCAGGTTCTAGGCGTTCCGCCCGGCGCGGGGACGGTCATCCGTGCCTCGCGCCGGTGGCCGCTGTTGCAACCTGCTTGTGCGCCACAAGCCGTTCGGCCTATCGAGACCATTCGGCGCCGGCGGCAAGGCGCGCCGCCAGCGCGCTACATGCGCTCTCGATCAGATTAACCACTTCGTCGAACCGCGCCGGCGCGCCGAAGTAGGGATCCGGAACTTCGCGGATCGCAGAGCCATCCACGAGATCCATCAGCAGCCCGAGATGTCCCGCGTACGAGGGCGGCGACATGGCAGCGAGCGCGCGCAGGTTGCTCTCGTCCATTGCGAGAATCCACTGGCAGCGCGCGAAGTCGGCGGCCGTGACCTGCCGGGCGCGAATGCGCGTCAGGTCGTAGCCCCGCGCACGCGCTGCGCGTACTGCACGCGGATCCGCCCGCTGCCCCGCGTGGCCGGCAAAGATGCCCGCCGAATCGGCTACGACCTCGTACAAGCCCTCGCGCCACGCCGCGACACGGAACACGCCTTCGGCAATGGGCGAACGGCAGACGTTGTTGGCGCACACGAACAGGACGCGCGTATCGCCGGTAGTGCCGATCACAGTCGGCACGTCACGCGCCCGCGACGCGACGGGTCGCACGCCGCGACCCGGGTGCCGCCGAATCTATCCATGGATGTCATGATCGCAGGCGATCGTGGGGTCCTGTCGCTCCCTGCATGCCAAGCGGTGCATCGCGGCGACGGCCGGGAATGCGAACGCGACCCCCGGTCCACCCGCAAATTCTACATGCACCTTTCTTCTAGAACACTCGGGTGCTCCAGTACGCCGCGGCCGCGACCAGCGCCGCCGCCGGCAGCGTGATCACCCAGGCAAACACGATACGCTGCGCGACGCTCCAGCGCACGGCTGTTGCCCGCCGGGCCGCGCCCACCCCCACGATCGCGCCGGTGATGGTGTGTGTGGTCGACACCGGGACGCCGAGCCCGGTCGCGATGAACAGCGTGAGCGCGCCGCCGGTCTCCGCGCAAAAGCCCTGGATGGGCTTCAGCTTCGTAATGCGCGAGCCCATCGTGTGCACGATGCGCCAGCCGCCGAGCAGCGTGCCCAGCGCCATCGCCGCCTGGCAGGTGATCACCACCCAGAACGGCACGTAAAACTCGGCGCCGAGCAGGCCCTGCGAGAACAGCAGCACGGCGATGATGCCCATGGTCTTCTGCGCGTCGTTGCCGCCATGACCGAGCGAGTACATCGCGGCGGAGAAAAGCTGGAGGACGCGGAAGCGGCGGTCGACTGCGTAGGGCGTGCGCCGGCGATTGACCCAACTCACGATCAGCACCAGGAACTGGGCGAGGACCAGGCCGATCAAGGGTGACAGCACGATGCCTGCCGCGGTAATCGCGAGCCCCTTGAACACGACGGCGGACAGCCCTGCCTTGGCGATGCCCGCCCCGGCGAGACCGCCGATCAGCGCGTGACTGCTGCTCGACGGGATTCCCCGCCACCAGGTGAGGAGGTTCCAGACGATGGCCCCGATCAGCGCGGCGAAGATGACCGCGCCGTCGACCACGCCCCGGGCCACGATGCCGACTCCCACCGTCTGCGCCACGTGCAGGCCGAACACCAGGAACGCGACAAAATTGAAGAACGCGGCCCAGATCACGGCGGTCTGCGGGCGCAATACGTGCGTAGCGACCACCGTGGCGATCGAGTTGGCGGCGTCGTGCAGGCCGTTCAGGAAATCGAACAGCAGCGCGATCGCGATGAGCGCGACCAGCACCGGCAAGCCGAGCGCGAGCGGATCCACTAAACGTGCTTGGCGGTGATCGCCTCGACCGCGTTGGCGATGTCGTCGCACTTGTCGACGACCTCCTCGATGAGCTCGAAGAGCTCCTTGCGATCGAGATAGCCGATGGTGTCGAGCTCGCCCGCGCGCAGCTGCGCCCGCAGCCGGGTGAGGCCCTGGTCGAAACTCTCGTCGGCGCGGCCCTCGATGCGTCCCACCTCGCCGCATAGCGCGAAGATGGTCTGATGGTCGCGGGTCACCGAGTCGAGGCAGGGCATGACCTTGGACAGGAGCTCCGCGCACTCGACCACCGCGTCCGCCATATCGCGCATCTCCGCGGGCAGCTGGTGCACTTCGTAGCGCGCGATGCCCTTGGCCGTGTCCTCGATCAGGTCGACCGCGTCGTCCAGCACGTGCCCGAGCACCAGGATGTCCTCGCGGTCGATCGGCGCGTTGAAGGTGCGGTTGGCGGCGAGGAAGACCTTGCGCACGACTTCATCCGCCGCCTGCTCGATACGCCGGATCGACGCCACGTGGCGCGGGATGTCGGCGTCCTCGACGATCATCTGCCGCAGCTCGCGCGCGGCCTCCTCGATGCATTTCGCCTGCTCGCAAAACAGCGGCGTGAACGCCTCCTCGGTCGGCATGAGGCGGGAGAAGAGGTTAAGGGGCATGGTCTACCGGTTCGTGGCGGCGGGCTACTTCTTCAATGCGTGATCGAGCCAGCGCGCCGTGAGCTTCTCCTGCACGGCGTTCTGGCGCAGGCGCAGGTCGAGCGCCGGGAAATCGACACGGTCGATCGGCTGGTCCTGGTTGAAGCAGGAGAATACGTAGCTCACCTTGCCGGTGGCCGGATCCGTGTGCGGCTGCAGGCACTGCGCGCAGATTTCCTTCATCATGCACTGCATCGGCGAGTTGATCGACGCGATGGCGCGGTGGCTGGGTTTCAGCCAAGGCGCCAGCGCGCCGTGGCGCGCGCGCGCGACCGCCGCCATCATCTTGTCGGAGCCGATGGCGATGAGGCGGTCGGTGTCCGTGAAGGCAATCGGCTGCGCGCCGAGCGCCCCCGACGCGTACGCCTGCATCGCTTGCACGATGTTGCCCACGAACGCGCGGTCCTGCGGGCGGCCGGGCGTGAATCCGGGCGCCACGTCGCAGCACCAGACCACGGCGTCGGACGCGGCCTCGATCTCGGCAACCTTGTAGCGATCGGCCATCTGCTTGTAGCCGGCGAAGTACAGTACGCGCGATCCCGCGCGCCGGAACGCCTGACCGATGGAGAACAGCACGGCGTTGCCCAATCCGCCGCCGGCGAGCACCACCGTCTCGTCCGGCTCGATCTCGGTCGGGCTTCCGGTCGGCCCCATGAGTACCACCGCCTCGCCCGGCTGCAACTGCGCGCAGATGTCCGACGAGCCGCCCATCTCGAGCACGATGGTCGACACCAGACCCCGCTCACGGTCCACCCAGGCGCCGGTCAGCGCCAATCCCTCCATCACGAGCTTGGTGCCGGCACGCGTGCGCGCGAACGCCTCGTAGTTCTGCAGCCGATAGAACTGGCCCGGCCGGAAGCGCGCGGCGGCGGCCGGTGCGCGTACCACCACCTCGACGATAGTGGGCGTCAGCCGCTCGACCCAGGCCACGGTCGCGCGCAGTTGCCCATCGAGCATGGCGTAGAACTGCGCGTCCCCCAGCGCGGACGCCGGAGCGACTTTGGCGAGCATGCGCGAGACGATGGGGTAGCCCTGGCGTGCGCTCGCCATCGCCTTGACCACGTTACCGAAGAACGACGGATGCAGGTCGCCGAAGAAGCTCGTCGCGCGCCCGTCGGCGAGGATGTCGGTCAGCACCGCGGGCTGCGCCGGCTTGGCGAGGCCGCGCTGGACCCTGACCGGGTTGCCGTCCTCGTCGAGCACGCGGAAGTACTTGCCGTCGACGTGGAAGTGCGCGGCATCCTCGCGCGCGAGCACCGTGTTGGGCTGGGTGCCGGCGGCGATCAGGATGGTGCGCGCGGGCAGCGTGGCCTGGGCAAACTCGTGCCACACGCCGTCGCCGTCGGTGCGCTGCAGCGACGCCCGAAGGCCGGTGGCCGCGCCACGCTCGTCGACCTCGATCGCAAGCGGCGTCACCCCTTCGGCGAAGCGGATGCCCTCTTCCAACGCCTTTTCCACTTCCTCGTGGTTGAGCGTGTACGACGGGCTGTCGATCAAGCGGCGGCGGTACGCGATGGTGACCCCGCCCCAGTCGTACAGGAGCTCGGCGATGCGCACCGGCCGTCCAGCGCGCACGGCGGCGGCCCGCTCGGCGCGCAACGCGCGCGCGTGGTCGAGGAACTCCTGCGCGATCCTCGCCTCCTCGAAGCTCCATGCGGATTCGACTGCGTCGCGGCCCTGCTCTTCGACCAGCGCCTCGTAGCGGGTCAGGAATTTTTCGACCTGCACGGGGTAGTACGCGAGAGATTCGGTCGCGGCGTCGATGGCGGTCAGGCCGCCGCCGACGACGATCACCGGCAGGCGCACCTGCATGTTCGCGATGGTGTCGCGCTTGGCGGCACCGGTGAGCTGCAGCGCCATCAGGAAGTCCGACGCCGTGCGCACGCCGTTGGCGAGGCCGTTCGGCAGGTCGAGCACGGTCGGCTTGCCGGCGCCGGTGGCGAGCGCGATGTGGTCGAAGCCCAGCGCGAACGCGCCCGCGTCGTCGAGGGTGCCGCCGAAGCGCACGCCGCCGTACATCGCGAAGCGGTCGCGGCGCTCGAGCAGGAGCCGGATCATCTTGAGGAAATTCTTGTCCCAGCGCACCGTGATGCCGTACTCGGCCACGCCGCCGAAGCCCGCCATCAGCCTGTCGTCCAGCGGCTCGACCAGCGCGTTCGCATCGCGCACGGGGGCAAACGGTACGCGCTCGCCGCCGATCGTGATGCCGGACAGCGCGGGAGGCAGCGGCTCGACCTTGAGCCCGTCGATGCCGACCACCGTGTGGCCGTCGTTGACGAGGTGGTGCGCCAGCGTGAATCCGGCCGGGCCCATGCCGACGATCAGCACCCGCTTGCCGGTGCGCGGCACGGGCACGGGCCTGCGCAGGTCGAGCGGGTTCCAGCGCGTCAACAGCGAATACACCTCGAAGCCCCACGGCAGTGCCAGCACGTCCTTCAGCACGCGGGTTTCCGATTGCGGAATGTCGACCGGGTCCTGCTTCTGGTAGATGCACGACTTCATGCAGTCGTTGCAGATGCGGTGGCCGGTCCCCGCCACCATCGGGTTGTCCACACAGATCATCGCCAGCGCGCCCAGCGGCCAGCCTTCGGCGCGCAGCTTCTGGAACTCCGAGATGCGCTCCTCGAGCGGGCACCCGGCGAGGGTGACGTTGAACGGCGACTTCTTGAACGGCGCCTCGCCCGGCAGCGGCTTTTTCTCCGGTAGCCCGCGTGCGCAGGAGTCCTTCCCCTGCTCGTGGCACCAGATGCAGTAATGCGCCTGGTCGAGGCTGCCCACGAGGTCGGTGCCAGGGTCGGTGAGCGCGAAGCCGTCGCGCTGGCGCAGGGGATGGTCGCTCGCGAGCTTCAGCGCCGGAACCCCCTGGCGCGTCTGCGCCTCGACCGGCACGAGGCGCAGGTAATCGAGCTTGCGCGGCGCACGGAACAGCACCCCGCGCCGATGCGCGGTGCGCCCGGCCGGCGTGTGCGACGCCCAGGCGGCGTAGCGCAGGGCAACGTCGAGGATGTTCGCATGGGCCGCCTCGTCCGTCTGCCAGCGCGTCACCGCCTGCGCGAAGCCCGACTCCGAAAACGGAGCGCCGATCGCCCGTTCCAGCGCGGTGCGCAGGGCGGGTCCGTCGAAGGTCGCGGCCGCGTCGGCCTTGTAGGCGTTCATCGCCTTGCGCTGCACGAACTGGCGCTTGACCGCGAACAGCGGCGCGAGCTCGTGATGGCGCGCCTCGAGCGCGCGCACTTCCTCCTCGATACCGAACAGGTGCGCGAGAAAGTCTTCGAGATGCGGCGCGATCGCGATCAGGAGGTCTGACTCGGCCTTGCGGTCCAGGGCTTCGGGCGCAGCCCGCGCCGCCGCGAGGCGATCGGCAAGTGCCCGATCGGCCGCCGCCATGTACTCGCCGAACGCGGCGTCGACGCGGCGCGCGCCGTCGACGCTGTAAAGGTCGGCGAACGTGATACCGTGGGCGAGGGAAAGCGAGTCCTTCATCGAACGACAAGCGGATGCCAAACTTTTTGATTTTACCCGCTTTAAGCTCGGCACCCGGACATATGCTTAGACTCAGGAAATTGGTGTCTGACCCCGTACTCGTTACGAGTATGGGGTCAGAGTCGAAATGTTTGGAGATCGTATGACCGTCCGCACCCTCCTCGCCGCCGTCGCACTGGCCTGCGCGCTGCCCGCCGCCGCGCAGCCGATCAAGCTCGGCGAGCTCAACAGCTACAAGGTGTTCCCGGCGTTCCTCGAGCCGTACCGCAAGGGCATGGAGTTGGCTCTCGACGAAATCAACGCCGCCGGCGGCGTGCTCGGCCGCAAGCTCGAGCTGGTCATTCGCGACGACAACGGCACGCCCGGCGACGCGGTGCGGGTGGCCGAGGAGCTGGTCGCGCGCGAGCGCGTCGTGATGCTGATGGGCACCTTCGCCTCCAACGTGGGGCTCGCGGTGGCCGATTACGCCAAGCAGCGCAAGGTCCCGTTCCTCGCCTCCGAGCCGCTGACCGACAAGCTCGTGTGGGACAACGGCAACAAGTACACCTACCGCCTGCGGCCGTCGACGTTCATGCAGACCGCCATGCTGGTGCCGGAGGCTGCCAAGCTTAAGAAGCGGCGCTGGGCGATCGTGTATCCCAATTACGAATACGGCCAATCGGCGACCGCCGCGTTCAAGAAGCAACTGAACTTCCTGCAAGCGGGCGGCCTCGAGTTCGTCGAGATCGCCGTGCCGCTCGGCAAGATCGATCCGGGCCCGGTGGTGCAGGCCTTGATCGACGCCCAGCCCGACGCGATCTTCTCCTCGCTGTTCGGGCCGGACCTCGCGCGCTTCGTGCGCGAAGGGCAGTTGCGCGGTCTGTTCAAGGACAGGCCGGTCTTCAATCTTCTCGGCGGCGAGCCCGAGTACCTCGACCCGCTGAAGGACGAGGCCCCCGTCGGCTGGTACGTCACGGGCTACCCCTGGTACGCGATCGCCACCCCCGAGCACAAGCGCTTCCTCGAGGCCTACCGGAAGCGGTTCAACGACTACCCGCGCCTGGGCTCGGTGGTGGGCTACAGTGCCGTGATCGCCGCGGCAGCAGCAATCAAGAAGGCGGGCTCCACCGACCCGGAAAAGATCGTCGCTGCGCTCTCCGGCCTCACCTTCATGTCGCCGTTCGGCAGCGTGACCTTCCGGCCGATCGACCACCAGTCGACGATGGGCGCGTACGTCGGCCGCACGGCGCTCAAGGACGGCAAGGGCGTGATGGTCGACTGGAAATACGCCGACGGCAAGGACTACCAGCCGGAGGACGCCGTGGTGAAGAAGCTGCGGCCGGCGCAATAAGGCGCGCATCAGACAAGCCACCGTTGAGGCACACTGTGCGCATGCGCGCGCTACCGAGACGGGAGCGAAGCGACCTGTGATCGGCGCGTTGCGTGAAGTTTCCGCGCGCGCGGCGCCGAGCCGCCTCAAGCCGCGCGCGGAAGCACTCCCGGGATCAAATTGCGCGGCGGGATGCGAAGCATCTGCCGGTGACGCAATTTGATCACGTAAGGCATGACCCTCGCGTCGTTCCTGCTGCAGCTCCTCAACGGGCTGTCGTCGGCGTCGGCGCTGTTCCTGGTCGCCGCGGGACTGACGCTGATCTTCGGCGTCAGTCGCATCGTCAATTTCGCCCACGGCTCGCTGTTCATGCTGGGCGCGTACCTCGCCTACGCCGCGGGTGAGTTCCTCGGCCGCGGCGCCGCGTCGTTCTGGCTCGGCGTGCTGGCCGCGGCGGTCGTGGTCGCGCTCCTAGGCGCGCTGATCGAGGTGCTGCTCCTGAAGCGCCTGTACGCCGCGCCGGAGCTCCTGCAACTGACTGCGACCTTCGCGCTGGTGCTGATCGTGCGCGACGCCGTGCTCGGGATCTTCGGTGCGACCGACCTCCTCGGGCCGCGCGCGCCAGGGCTCGACGGGACGGTGCGGATCCTCGACCACCTCGTTCCACAGTACGACCTGTTCCTGATCGCGGTCGGCCCGCTCGTGCTGATCGGCCTCACGCTGCTGGTCACGCGCACCCGCTTCGGTGTCGTGATTCGCGCCGCGAGCGAGAACCGCACGCTCACCGCCGCGCTGGGCATCGACCAGACGCGCCTGTTCACGCTCGTGTTCGCCCTCGGCGCCTTTCTCGCCGGGCTCGCCGGCGCTCTGCAGTTACCGCGCGAGCCGGCGAACCTCGGCATGGACTTGCCCACCGTCGCCGACGCTTTCGTGGTCACCGTCGTCGGCGGCCTGGGCTCGATCCCCGGCGCGTTCCTCGCCGCGCTCCTGATTTCGCTGACCAAGGCGCTGTGCATCGCACTTGGCACCGTCGAGGTCTTCGGCGTCGCGTTCGCGTTTCCCAAGCTGACGCTGGTGGCCGAGTTCGCGGTGATGGCGATCGTGCTCGCGATCAAACCCCACGGGCTTCTCGGCCAGCCTGCCGGCGCGCCGATCACCACGCCGCTTCCCGAGCAACGCGAGCTGGTGCGCGCGCCAAGCCGAATCGACGCCCGCATCGCGCTCGCGCTGCTCGCGGTGCTCGCTCTCCTGCCGCTGCTGCCCGACGAGTACGTGGTCGTGCTCGCCACCGACATCCTGGTCGCGGCGCTGTTCGCGGCGAGCCTTGGGTTCCTGCTCGGCGCCGGCGGCATGACCTCGTTCGGCCACGCCGCGTACTTCGGCGTGGGCGCCTACGTCGCCGCGATCGCGTTCAAGGCGGGCGCGCCGATGCCGCTCGCTTTCCTGCTGGCGCCTGCGGGCGCACTCGTCGCCGCGATCGTGTTCGGCTGGTTCTGCGTCCGGCTGTCCGGCGTCTATCTCGCGATGCTCACCCTGGCCTTCGCCCAGATCGCGTGGTCGATCGCGTTCCAGTGGGACAGCGTGACCGGCGGCTCCAACGGCCTCGTCGGCCTGTGGCCGCCCGAGTGGCTTGCCGCGCGCGACCGCTACTACCTCTTCACACTCGCCGTCACCGCGCTCGGGCTCGTGGCACTCGTGCGACTCACCCGCTCGCCGTTCGGCTTTGCCCTGCGCGGCGTGCGCGACTCGCCGCTGCGTGCGGCCGCCCTAGGCATCGACGTGCGCCGTACGCAGTGGCGCGGCTTCGCGCTCGCCGGGCTGTTCGCGGGCATCGCCGGCGGCGTGTATGCATTCTCCAAGGGCAGCATCTCGCCGGAGACGCTCGCCATCCCGCGCTCGGTCGACGCGCTGGTCATGGTCCTGCTCGGCGGGCTCAACGCGCTGTTCGGGCCGCTCCTTGGCGCCGCCGCGTTCACCTGGCTCGCCGATACGCTCGCACGAGTCACCGATTACTGGCGCGCGCTGCTGGGCGTGCTCATCCTCCTCATCGTGCTCGTGTTCCCGATGGGCGTCGGCGGCGCCGTTTCCCGCCTCGCGGCGCGGCGCAACGTATGACGTTGCGCGTGGCGCACCTGCACAAGTCGTTCGGCGGCATTCATGCCGTCGACGACGTGTCGTTCGTCGTGGGCGCGGGCGAGCTCGTCGCGCTGATCGGCCCCAACGGCGCGGGCAAGACCACCTGCTTCAACCTCGTCAACGGCCAGCTCCGGCCGGACGCGGGCGAAGTGTGGCTGGGGGAGACACGCATCGACGGCCTGCCTCCGCACTCGATCGTGCGGCGCGGGGTCGGCCGCACGTTCCAGGTCGCGGCCACGTTCGCGTCGATGACGGTGCGCGAGAACGTGCGGCTCGCGCTACTCGCGCACGCCGGCAAGGCGGACAGCCTCACCACCCTTGCCTCGGCGCTGCCCGCGGCGGAAGCCGACGCGCTGCTCGCGCGGGTCGGCGCGTCCGAGTTGGCCGATGCGCACTGCGCGACCCTCGCCTACGGCAGCGCCAAGCGCGTCGAGCTCGCGCTTGCGCTCGCGGGCAAGCCGCGCCTCCTGCTCATGGACGAGCCGACGGCGGGCATGGCGCCGCGTGCGCGCGGGCAACTCATGCAGGCGGCCTCCGGCCTCGCGAAGCACGACGACATCGCGGTGCTCTTCACCGAGCACGACATGGACGTGGTGTTCGGCTTCGCCGACCGCATCATCGTGCTCGATCACGGGCGCGTGATCGCGCAGGGTACGCCCGCCGAAGTGCGCGCGGACCCGAAAGTGCAGGCGGTGTACCTAGGCGAGGCCGTTTAGCCGCCGGAAGCCCTCATCCAAGTCGGCGATGAGATCGTCCGGATCCTCGAGGCCGATGGCAAGGCGCAGGCACGGCCCTGCCGTGGTCCACGTCGACGCGGTGCGGGAGCGCTCGGGGACGGTGGGGATGATCAGGCTCTCGAACCCGCCCCAGCTGTAGCCCATCGAAAAGAGGTCGAACCCGTCGAGCATGGCGGCCAGGCGCTCCGGCGCGGCCGGTCGCAGGATCACGCCGAACAACCCCGACGCGCCCTTGAAGTCGCGCTTCCACAGATCGTGGCCGCGCGCGTCCGGCAGCGCCGGGTACAGCACTTCCGCCACCTCGACCCGGTCGCGCAGCCACTGCGCGATGCGCAGCGCGCTTTGCTGCTGTTGCGCGAGGCGCACCGCGAGCGTGCGCAGGCCGCGCAAGCCGAGGAAGCAATCGTCGCTCGACGGTGTCACGCCCATGTCGGTCCACAGCCGGAACAGCGGCGCATACGCCTCCTTGTTGCACACGATCGCCCCGAGCAGTACGTCGGAATGACCGCCGATGTACTTGGTCGCGGCATGCACCGAAACATCGACGCCGTGGTCGAACGCGCGGAAGTACAGCGGCGTCGCCCAGCTGTTGTCGAGCACGACCGTAGCACCGCGCGCATGCGCGGCATCGGCGATCGCGCGCACGTCCTGCACCTCGAACGTGAGCGACCCGGGCGACTCGACGAACACGATCCGGGTGTTCGGGCGCGTGAGGCCGGCGATACCGGCGCCGATCAGCGGATCGTAGTACGTCACTTCCACACCCAGGCGCTTCAGGTGCAGATCGCAGAACCGGCGCGTGGGTCCGTACACTGCATCGGTGACCAGGACGTGATCGCCCGGCTGCGTGCAGGCGAGCAGCGGCAACGTCGTCGCGGTCAGCCCCGACGGCACCGCGAGCGCGGCATCGCCGCCTTCGAGGGCGGCCATCGCGTCCTGGAAGTCGGTGACGGTGGGCAGCCCGTGCAAGCCGTACGACACGCCCGGGTACTGGCGAGCTTCGGCGAGGTGAAGGTCTTCCACCGTCGGGAACAGGATCGTCGAGGCGCGGAAGACCGGGGTGCTCACCGCGCCCAGCCACTTGCGCGGCGCGCGCCCGAGATGCACGAGTTGGGTGCGCGGCTTGCGCGGTTTGCTCATATCGAGTACGCCTTTCGGATGAACCGCACCTGCGCGTCGACCGCCTCACGAATGTCCACGACCAAGGCGTCCCGGGGCGCCTCGAGTGCGGCGAACTGCGACGGCAGGAGCGACGCCGGCATGTATTTATGCTGCCGCTGCGAAAGCCGCGCCGCGATCGTCGCTTGGTCGCCCTGGAGATAGACGATGCGCACGTCACCCGCGCGCTGCAGGCGGTCGCGGTAGGCCTGCTTCAATGCCGAGCACGCGAGTACCGCGTGGCCGCCGCGGGCGAGGATCGCACGCAGCTCGTCCGCGATGCGGTCGAGCCACGGCCAGCGGTCGCCGTCGTCGAGCGGCTGCCCCGCCGCCATCTTGGCCACGTTGCCTTGCGGATGAAAGTCGTCGGCGTCGAGGAACGGCCACCCGAGCGAAGCTGCCAGCGCTTCGCCGACGGTCGACTTGCCGCAACCGGACACACCCATCACAACCAGGATCATGCGCGGTACCCTGGGCCGGCTGTCGAGCGCAAAGCGTAACGAGGGATCCGTTCAGGAGTCATGCTGGCTGCGATCCTACTACGGCGGCGACAGCCGCGCGCGCCGGGACTCCGCGATCCCCGCCGCGACCAGCAGCGCCGCGCCGAGGAGCGTGCGAGCATCCGGCGCCTCATGCCACGGGCCGCTTGCTAGAATGTTCGTTTGCCAAGAAGAACGCCCAGGGAGGCGCGATGGCCGACAGCCCAGCGAAAATCGTCGACGCGGTGCGCAAGGCACCCGGGACCCGCGTCAAGGTCGCGGTGTCCGACATCGACGGCATACTTCGCGGCAAGTACATCCACAAGGAGAAGTTCGCCTCCGCCGTGGAAGGCGGCTTCGGCTTCTGCGACGTCGTGTTCGGCTGGGACTTGCACGACGTGTGCTACGACAACACGACACTCACCGGCTGGCACAAGGGCTTTCCGGACGCCCTCGCGCGTATCGACCTTTCCACCTACCGCACCGTCCCCTGGGACGACCACGTGCCGTTCTTTCTCGGCGACTTCGTGGTGACGAAGGACGGCAAGGAAACGCCGCACCCGGTCTGCCCGCGGCAGCTTTTGAAGCGCGTGCTCGCGCGCGCGCAGCTCATGGGGGTCACACCCATGTGCGGAATGGAATACGAATGGTTCAACTTCGCCGAGACGCCGCAGTCGTGGGCCGCGAAGAAGGGCGTGGGACCGGAGCCGATCACGCCCGGCATGTTCGGCTACTCGCTGCTGCGCGCGAACCACTCGCGCCCGTTCTTCGAGGCGCTGTTCAGCGACATGAGCGCGTTCGGGGTGCCCATCGAGGGGCTGCATACCGAGACCGGGCCGGGTGTCTACGAAGCCGCCATCCTGTTTTCCGAAGCGCTCGAGTCCGCGGACCGCGCGATCCTGTTCAAGACGGGCGCCAAGGAGATCGGTGCGCGCTTCGGCATCATGCCGAGCTTCATGGCCAAGTGGAGCGCGCAGTACCCGGGGTGCTCGGGTCACGTCCACCAGTCGCTGTCGGACGGCAAGAAGAACCTGTTCCACGACGCCAAGGGACCGCACGGCATGAGCAAGCTCTTCGAGAGCTACCTGGCCGGGCAGATCACGGCGGCCATGCAGTTCGCGCCCATGTTCTGGCCGACCATCAACAGCTACAAGCGGCTGGTCGACGGATTCTGGGCCCCGGTGAAGCCGACCTGGGGTGTCGACAACCGCACGGCGAGCTTCCGCGTGATCGCCGGCTCGCCCAAGTCGACGCGCCTGGAGACCCGATGCCCGGGTGCCGACGTCAACCCGTACCTCGCGATGGCCGCCGTGATCGCCGCCGGCCTGCACGGTGTCGAGAAGGGGCTCAAGCTCACCACCAAGCCCATCACCGGGACCAACATGGGCGGCGAGGACGTCCCGCGCGCGCCGCGCACGCTGATCGAGACCACCCGCATCTTCAAGCAGTCCGATGTCGCGCGCGACTGGCTCGGCGACGACTTCGTCGATCACTTCGCGGCCACGCGCGAGTGGGAGTGGCGGCAGTGGCTGGACGGGGTGACGGATTGGGAACTGAAGCGGTACTTCGAGATCATCTAGAAGACGAGCATCCTGCCCCTGTACGCGCTCCCCCTCTCCCGCCCTTTCGGGCACCCTCTCCCCGCACGCGGGGAGAGGGCTGGGGTGAGGGGCGCCGCGCCGATCGAGGACCGACATGGCAATTGAACGTTTCGCTTTCCCCACCACCATTCACTTCGGCGCCGGCGCGCGCAAGCTCGTCGGCGAGCATCTGACCAAGCAGGGCGTCAAGCGCCCGCTGTTGGTGACCGACCGCGGCATCGCAGCGCTGCCCCTGCTGAAGTCGTTCCTCACCGAGCTCGGCGGCCTCGATGTCGGGGTGTATTCGGAGATCTTCGGCAACCCGGTGCGCAAGCAGGTCATGGACGGCGCGGCGGCCTACAAGGGGCATCGTGCCGACGCGGTCATCGGGCTCGGCGGCGGCGCCGCGCTCGACGTCGCCAAGGCCATCGCGCTGATGGCGAATCACCCCGGCGACATCCTCGAGTACGCGTGGGACCACCCGCAGGTACGGCCCATGGACCGGGCCGTGCCGTACTTCGTGGCGCTGCCGACCACCGCGGGCACCGGGTCCGAGGTCGGCCGCTCGTCGGTGATCTCCGACGACCACACCCACGTCAAGAAGATCGTCTTCTCCCCACTCCTGCTCGCGAAGGCGGTGTACGCCGATCCCGAGTTGACGCTCGACCTGCCGTCATCCATCACCGCCGCCACCGGCATGGACGCGCTCACTCACAACATCGAGTCGTACCTGTCGCCGGCCTACCACCCCCTGTGCGACGGCATCGCGCTCGAAGGGGTGCGGATCGCGGCGCGTGCGCTGCCCAAGGCGGTCGCCAACGGCCACGACCTCGCCGCGCGCGCGGACATGCTCATGAGCTCGATGATGGGCGCGATCGCGTTCCAGAAGGACCTGGGGGCGGTGCACTCCTGCGCGCACGCGCTGTCCACCGTCGCCGACCTGCACCACGGCCTTGCCAACGGCATCATGATCGACCACGTGATGCGCTTCAACCTGCCCGCGGCCACCGGCAAGCTCGCCGAGCTCGCGCACGTCGCAGGCGTGAAGAGCGGCGATACGGGTTCCGCTGACGCGCGTGCGCGCGCGTTCATCGCCTGGCTCACCGGCCTCAAGGCGAGCCTCGGCATTCCGGCGAAGCTCTCCGACTACCGCGCACCGCGGCCGGTGGTCGCGGCGGACATTACGCGCCTGGTCGAGATCGCCACGGCGGACATCTGCCACCAGACCAATCCGCGCAAGTGCACGGCGGCGGACTTCGAAGCGCTCTTCGTCGCCGCGCTGTGATGCTGAAGATCGGCGTTTCCGCGTCGTTCCTGCACCCCGGCGAGCCGCGGCAGATCTTTCCGGGGATGACGCTGCAATACATCGAGCAGAACGTCGCGCACTGGCTGATGCAGCGCGAGGCGCTCGCGCTGATGGTGCCCTCCCCCGACGGCAGCACACGCCGCAAGCAAAGCGCCGTTACGGTGGCCGACTACGCACGCGAGCTCGACGGGCTCGTCCTCATGGGCGGCTCCGACGTGTGCCCCGCGTCGTACGGCGAGGCCCCGCTGTCGCCGGCGTGGAACGGCGATCGCGTCCGCGACGACTACGAGATCGCGCTCATGCGAGCGTTCGTGGCGAAAGGCAAGCCGGTGCTCGGCATCTGCCGCGGAGCGCAGGTCATCAACGTCGCGTTCGGTGGAACGCTTTACCAGGACATCCCGACCCAGCGGCCGGACGCGCTGCGCCACCGCCTGCAGGCGATCTACGAGAAGAACTGCCACGCGACCGCGATCGTCGCCGGCAGCGGCCTTGCGCAGTTGTATCCCGGCAAGTCGCTGGTCAAGACCAACTCCGTACACCACCAGGCGGTCAAGGACTTGGGTCCCGAGCTGACGGTCGAAGCGTGGTCGGAGCCGGACCGCATCGTGGAGGCCTTGCGCTGGAGCGGGAGGTCGTACGTCTTCGGCGTGCAGTGGCATCCGGAGTTCCACCCGCCCGGCGACGCGAGCTTCATCGACGACACGCCGCTGCTCGACGACTTCCTCGCCACCGCCACCCGCCACAGGTCCGCCGCGTTCGCCCTATGAAGATCACCAATCCCGCCACCGGTGCGGTGCTGCTCGACGTCGTCGCTGACAATGCCAAGGCTGTGCGCGCGAAGTACGAGCGCGCCCGCCGTGCGCAGCCTGCATGGGCCGGAACACCCGTCAAGAAGCGTCTTGTCGCGATCCGCAGGTTCCGCGATCTGGCCATCGAGCGCCAGGCCGAGCTCGCGCGGACGCTGTCGCTCGAGGTCGGCAAGCCGATCCGCCAGTCGCGCAACGAGCTTTCCGGGCTCACCGGCCGCATCGACTTCTTCCTCGCGCAGACCGAGCGCGCGCTGCGCGAGCAGAAAGTGTTCGACGCGGACAAGATGGAGGAGCGCATCGGCCACGAGCCGCTCGGCGTGATCGCCAACATCTCGGC
>JADLEZ010000241.1 GCA_020845855.1 Burkholderiales bacterium | reverse complement strand
GCTTCGCTCGCTTCGCTCGCCGCCTCGCTTACTCGCGGGGAGAGGGTGCCCGACAGGGCGGGTGAGGGGTGGGGCAGAAGAATCAGACATCGACCTCCACCTTGTTGCCGTGCTCTTCCATCCACTCGCGGCGGCTCGCGGCCTCGGCCTTGCCCATGAGCTTGGCGAAGACACGCTGCGCGGACGCCGCTTCAGCGGGCGCCACGCGCACCGCGGCGACCCGGCGCGTCTCCGGGTTCATGGTCGTGTCCCAGAGCTCCTCCGGGTTCATCTCGCCCAAGCCCTTGAAGCGGCCCACCTTCCACGATCCGGCGCGCACGCCTTCCTTGGTGAGGCGATCTTCCATCGCCTCGACTTCCTCGTCGTCGAGCGCATAGACCTTGCGCGCCGGACGCTTGCCCTGCGCGGGGACATCGATGCGGTACAGCGGCGGATGCGCCACACAGATGTGGCCGCGCTCGACCAGGCGCGGGAAGTGCCGGAAGAAGAGGGTAAGGAGCAACACTTTGATGTGGCTGCCGTCGACGTCGGCGTCGGCCATGACGATGATCTTCGCGTAGCGCAGGCCCGCGAGGTCGGGTTCGGCGTTCGCGTCGTGCGGGTCCACACCGATCGCTACCGCGATGTCGTGGATCTCGGTGTTGGCGAAGAGACGGTCGCGGTCGACCTCGAAGGTGTTGAGGACCTTGCCGCGCAGCGGCAGGATCGCCTGGTACTGCTTGTCGCGCGCGAGCTTGGCGGAGCCGCCGGCGGAATCGCCTTCGACCAGGAACAGCTCGCGCCGTGCGGCGTCGTCGGACTCGCAGTCGGTGAGCTTGCCGGGCAGCACCGCGACACCCGAGCCTTTGCGCTTCTCGACTCTTTGCGCCGACTTCTGGCGCGTCATCGCCTGCGCGATCGCGAGCTCGGCGATCTTGCGGCCGTACTCGACATGGCCGTTGAGCCACACCTCGAGCGGGTCCTTCACGATCTGCGCGATGAGCTTGAGCGCGTCGCGGCTGGTGAGCTTCTCCTTGACCTGGCCCTGGAACTGCGGATCGAGGATGCGCGCCGACAGGACATAGCGCAGCTTCGCCGACACGTCCTCGGTCTGCAGGCGCAGGCCGCGCGGCAAGAGGCCGTGATGATCGACGAACGACTTGATCGCCTCGAACAGGCCGGCGCGCAGGCCGGCCTCGTGTGTGCCGCCGGCCGCGGTGGGGATCAGGTTGACATAGCTCTCGCCCTCGCCGCGGCCTTCCTCGTACCACGCGAACGCCCACGCAGCACCCTCGCCCTCGGCGAACGTGTCGCCCTCGCCGGGCTTGCCGTAATACGTCTGGCCTTCGAAGATCGGCGCCACCGGCTCCGCCCCTTCCGCCAGCTCCTCGAGGTAGCCGGTGAGACCGGCAGGGTAGGTCCACGTCTGGGTCTCGACCTTCTTGCCCTTCTCGACGTGGAGATTGACCTTGACCCCCGGCAGCAGCACGGCCTTCGCGCGCAGCAGCCGCGTGAGATCCGCCAACGACACCGCCGGCGCGTCGAAATACTTTGGATCAGGATAGATGCGCGCCCGGGTGCCGGTGGTGCGCGGGCCGGTGGTGCCGACGACCTTCAGTTTCTCCGCGACGTCGCCGTGCTCGAACACGATGCGATGAACCTTGCCGTCGCGCTTGACCTCGACTTCCAGGCGCTTGGACAGCGCGTTGGTCACGGAGACGCCCACGCCGTGCAGGCCGCCGGAGAAGGCGTAGGCACCGCGGCCGTCGCGCTTGTCGAACTTGCCGCCCGCGTGCAGGCGCGTGAACACGACTTCGAGGGTCGAGACTTTCTCTTCGGGATGTGGGCCCACCGGGATGCCGCGGCCGTCGTCGTCGACGGTCACGGAAGCATCGGCATGCACGGTCACGTCGATGCGCGTGGCGAAGCCGCCGAGCGCTTCGTCGGCGGCGTTGTCGATCGCTTCCTGGACGATGTGCGTCGGATCGCTCGTCCGGGTGTACATGCCGGGCCGCTCCTTGACGGGCGCAAGCCCCTTCAACACCCGGATCGACGATTCCTCGTAATGGTTCCTGGCCAAGCCTCTCCCCTCGTGACGGCCGACCGCTATTATCGCCTCCCTGCGTCGCGCGGACGACGCCGGCTCGCGCTAACCGTTCATCGAAAATCCGGCTATGTCATCCCTGGGTGTGACGCGGCGATGGATCTATCTCGACAAATCGCACTGTGTCATCCCGAGGAGCGAAGGCGACGAGGGATCTGCTTTACGTAACTCGCTGTTTCGACGTCAAAGCGGATCCCTCGCTCCGCTCGGGATGACACAATAGAGGCGAGCTAACGGCGCGTCGCAAGCATCGTGACCGCCATCACGACCGCGGCGATCGCTGCCGCAAAGCCCGTCGCCTTCCACGGATTGTCGTGAACGTAGGTGTCGGCACTGAGCGCGGCGTTGCGCGCTCGGGTGGTTACCGCGAATTGCGCGCGCGCGAGCTTGTCCTGCAGCTGCGCAAGCTGTTGCTTGAGGCTCTCCGTCGTCTCGCGGGTGGAATCGGCCACAAGATTGTGCACCTTGCCGGTGTCCTCGATATTCTTGACGTCCATGGTCGGTCCTTCCTGAAGGTTCCACAAGGTTTGACCGGACGGACAGCAAAAGTTCGCTACCCTATTCGCGGCGCGGGCCCGGCAGCGCGAACGGGCCGCGCTGCAGTTGCTCCTGCAGGAAGCGCACGCACACGCGCACCTTGCCCGAAGCCGAAAGCCGCACGGGTGAGACCGCCCACACTTCGGCCGGCT
>JADLEZ010000240.1 GCA_020845855.1 Burkholderiales bacterium | reverse complement strand
GCAGCATCAACTGGACTGGTTCAAGCGGCAGCTGTTCGGTTCGAAGAGCGAGCGCTTGATGGTGGCGCCGGATGTCCGGCAGCTGCACCTGGGCGAGCTGATCGCTGCCTTGCCGGTCGCGCCGCTGGAACACAAGGCGGTAGCCGCGCACACCCGGCGCGTGGGCCGCGTGGATGCCACCGGCAACGCCGACGCGGAATCGCTGCCGTTCTTCGACGAATCGCGAGTTCCGATCGAAACCATCACCCTACCCAATCCCGAGGTCGAGGGGCTGGCGGCGGATCAATTCGAGGTAATCGGGGAGAAGGTGAGCTTGCGCCTGGCGCAACGTCCGGGCTGCTATGTGGTGCTGAAGTACGTGCGGCCGCTGATCAAGCGCCGCGACACCCAGGCGCTGCACTGTCCGCCGGCACCGACGGGGGTGATCGAGGGCAGCCGCGCCGATGTCAGCTTCATCGCCGGGCTACTGCTGGACAAGATCGGCTACCACCTGCCGCTGTATCGGCAGCACCAGCGGCTGACCGACGCCGGCATCACGGTGAGCCGCCCGTGGCTAACTCAGCTCGCGCAGCAAGGCGCGGGCTTGCTCGCGCCGATCTACGAGGCGCAGTTCGCATCGATCCGTGCCGGACGAGTCAAGGCGATGGACGAGACGCCGATCAAGGCCGGCCGCGCCGGCCCCGGCAAGATGAAGGCCACCTACTACTGGCCGGTGTATGGCGAGCAAGACGAAGTGTGCTTTCCGTGGTTTGCCACGCGCGCGGCCGAACACGTCTATCGCGCGCTGGGCCTGACCCCGGCGCAAGGGTCGGTGCTGTTGACCGACGGCTACAGCGCCTACCGGCAATACGCGGCGAAGACCGGCGTCACCCACGCCCAATGCTGGGCGCACCTGCGGCGGGGGTTCTTCGAGGCACAACCAGTCGAGCCGGAGGCGAGCGGCGAGGCGCTCGAACAGATTCGCGCGCTGTACGCAGTTGAAGCCCAGATCCGCGAGCGCAAGCTCGCCGGCGAAGACAAGCGGCTGCACCGTGTGCTCTACGCCAAGCCGATCGTGGAGGCCTTCTTCGACTGGGTCGATCGACAGTTCGAACGCCAGGGGCTGTTGCCGAGCAACCCGTTGACCAAAGCCTTGGCCTATGGGCGCGAACGACGAGCCGGGCTGGAAGTCTTCCTCCACGACCCCGATGTCCCGATCGACACCAATCATCTCGAGCGGGCGTTGCGTGCGATTCCGATGGGACGCCGCGCTTGGCTATTCTGCTGGACCGAGCTCGGCGCGAAGCATGTCGGCATCGTGCAGAGCCTGCTGGTGACCTGCCGTCTGCACGGCATCGATCCTTATACCTACCTGGTCGATGTTCTGCAGCGCGTGGGGCAGCACCCGGCGGCGCGGGTAGCGGAACTGACGCCGCGGCTGTGGAAGCAGAACTTCGCTGCGAACCCGCTGCGCTCCGACTTGCATCGATTCAGCGGGTAGGCAAGAACGCCGGTCCGTTACCGGTTACGGAAAGACGGTCGAAATGCAGCTCCTTGGCGCGATTTCGCGTTCGATCTGCGACCTCTTACCGATCTTGAGTAACTCCGCGCTTCCCATTCCCCGTAAATCAGAGCTTCCCTAGGGGTTACGGGAGCGCCGGCGACGTCCGACCTTCGGCGCGGGTACTCAGTTCGATGCTCGCCTCTCGGAGGTGCTCCCTAGTCCCTAACCCCTAGCCCCCAGTCCCGTCTTTCTGCCCCTCGCCTCTCGTCCCTCGCCTCTCACAAGCCGTAGAAGCGGCGCGCGGTGCCGCCCATCAGCGCCGCGCGGTCCTCCGCGGACCATTGCGCGGTGAGCGCGATGGTGGCCGCGTACCAGCTCTGGTAGGTCGCCGCCAGGTTCACCACGGGCCAGTCGCTGCCCCACATCAGGCGCTGGGGGCCGAAGATCTCGACGAGGTAATCGACGTAGCGACGAAGCGCGTCGATGGTCCAGCCGGGACCGGCTTCGGTCACGAGGCCCGAAAGCTTGCAGCGCACGCGCGGGTTGTCCGCGAGCGCGCGCATGTAGCGCGCCCACGGCTGCCACATGCCACCCTTGATGTCGGGCTTGGCGCCGTGGTCGATCACGACCGCAAGGTCGGGATGACGGTCGAGCATGGTGAGCAGCGCGGGAAGCTGCGCGGGCTTCACCAGCGCGTCGAAGCGCAAGCCCAGGCGCGGCAGCGCGGCCAGCGTGCGGCCTACTTCCGCGCGCAGGATCCAGGCGGGATCGGGCAGGTCCTGCAGCATCGGGCGCACGCCTTTCAAAAGCGGGTCGCGCGCGAGCCGGGTGAGTGCGGGAATGGCATCGCCCGCGCCGAAGTCGACCCACCCTACGACGCCCTTCACCACGCCCTCGCTGCGCTTGGCAACGTCGAGGAGATAGCGGGTCTCCGCCACGGTGGGCGCGGCCTGGACCAGCACGGACGCCGTGACGCCGGCGTGATCGAACAGCGGCAGCGCATCTTCGAGCGAGTAGTCGCGGTGGATCGGTGCCAACTCCGGCGTGAGCCAGCCGTAATCGCCGCGGGCCAGCGACCAGACGTGGTGGTGCGCGTCGATGTGGCCGGTCATGAGGTTAGGGTGGGCAAGGGGGCGGCGCCGGCCACCAGGGCGCGGTCGCGCAGCTCTTCCCATAGCCCCGGCGGCACCGGATATCTTCGCATGGCGACGAGGTCGTCGAGCTCGGATACGCTGCGGGCGCCCGCCAGCACCGCGGCCGCGCCGGGGTGCGCGGCCACGAACTGCAACGCCGCGGCGCGCAACGGTACTCCGTGGTGCGCGCACACGCCTTCGATGGCGGCGACGCGGCCGACGATGGCCGTAGGAGCGGGCGCGTAATCGAAGTACGGCTTGCTGCCGTCGTGCGGACGCGCGCCGCTCGCGAGGATGCCCGAGTTGAACGGACCGCCGAGGACCAGCGCCACGCCGCGCCGCGCGCAAAGCGGCATGAGCTCCGGCAGCGCCGACTGGTCGGCCAGCGTGTAGCGCCCGGCGAGCAGGATCACGTCGAGGTCGGCGTGGCGCAGCATGTCGAGGCAGATCGCAACCCCGTTGACGCCGATCCCGAAGGCGGCGATGTCGCCGGCGCGCCGAAGCTCCACGAGCGCCGGCAGCCCGTCGTCGAGCAGCGTGCGCCAGTGCGATTCGAATGCGTCGCCGTGGGTGGCGCGGTCGAGGTCGTGCACGTACGCGATGTCGATGCGGTCGATACCCAGCCGCTTGCGGCTGTCGGCCAGCGAGCGCAGGACGCCGGCGCGCGAGTAGTCGTACGTCTGCACGAAGCGCGGCACGCCGACGTAGCCGTGCGCATCGGCCGGCGCCCGTTCGTCGGCATGCAGCAGGCGGCCGACCTTGGTCGAAAGCAGGAACGATCCGCGCGGCCGCGCGCGCAACGCGGTGCCGAAGCGGCGCTCGGACAAGCCGTGGCCGTAATGCGGCGCGGTATCGTAGTAGCGGACGCCGGCGTCCCAGGCACGATCGAGAAGCGCGAGCGCGTCGTCCTCGCGCACCGGGCGGAACAGGTTGCCGAGCGGCGCCCCGCCGAGGGCCACGCCGGCGGCGGCCGTCGCCTCGCGCAAACGGCTCGCGATCACTGGTTGCACGCTGACATGTTAGTGTATGATGCGGCATCCTAACCGCCAGCGCCGGATTCCGGCAAGCGGCGGCAGAGGGTTTTCGAAAGCCTCGTCCACGACATCCCGGGAGGATTCCATGAAAAGCGCCCGCCTTTCGCTCACTCTGCTCGCCGCCGCTTGCGCCGCCGGCGGCGCGTTCGCGCAGGAGATCGTCCTGCGCTGGTCCGACGTGGTGCCGGCGTCGCACCCGTCGGTGCAGATGATCGAGCGCATCGCCGCGGACGTGAAGGCCAAGTCCGGCGGTCGCATCGGCATCCAGGCCTTCCCGGCGGGGCAGCTGGGCTCCTCGCGCGACACCATCGAGGCGGTGGCCAACGGCACCCAGCAGATCGTCACCGAGGGCGCCGCCAACTTCGGGGCGTGGGTGCCGGCGATCTCCGTGGTCGAGAGCCCGTACATCTGGCGCGACGGCGATCATCTGGTGAAGGCGATGGCGGGTCCTGTCGGCAAGGCCTTCAACGACGAGCTCGTCGCCAAGCGCGGCATGCGCATCCTCGGCACCACCTACTACGGCACGCGCCACCTCACCACCTCCAGCAAGAACGTCCAGAAGCCTGCCGACCTCGCGGGCTTCAAGCTGCGCGTGCCGGAAAACGACGTGTTCAAGGCGATGGCCGAGGCGTGGGGGGCGCGGCCGACGCCGATGAACTTCGGCGAGCTCTACCTCGCTCTGAAGCAGGGGACCGTGGACGGCCAGGAGAATCCGCTGCCCACCATCAAGTCCGGCAAGTTCGACGAGGTGCAGAAGTACCTCGTGCTGACCGGGCACATCATCACCCCGCGCCTTGTCGTGGTGAACGAAAATTTCTGGAAGGCACTGAAGCCCGCCGACCAGAAGATCATCCAGGACGCGATCGACGCCGGCATCACCTGGCAGAACGCCGAGCTCGCGCGGCAGGAGAAGGAGCTGGTCGACACGTTCAAGGCCGGCGGCATGACGGTGGTGAACGTCGACGTCGAGCAGTTCCGCAAGCCCGTGGTCGCCGCCGTCGTGCCCAAGTTCGAGAGCCGGTGGGGCAAGGGGACGTACGAGAAGCTGCACGCGATCAAGTGACG
>JADLEZ010000239.1 GCA_020845855.1 Burkholderiales bacterium | reverse complement strand
CTGGGACAAACGCGCCGATGGAATCGGCCAATGGCACGGTGAAGGTCGAGTGTGTGCACGGAGCGCACTTCCGGACCCGTGCCGAGGCGCAGCAGGCGCTGGTCGAGTACATCGGCTACTACAACACGGAACGGCGCCACTCTTCGTTGGGCAATGTTTCGCCGGCCGCCTTCGAGCAGCGCTGGCATCATCGCGCGTCGCCCGAACCAAAGCTCGGAGTAGCATCGCAGTGAGCAGCACCGCGTTATCCACCGCCGGCCGGTTTCCGGTTCGTCGCAAGCGACCAACCGGCCGTCCGTGGATAACGCTTCTCGCCTCTTGGCGTCCACCAAACGGGTACCGGCTCACATAGACATACGCGCTGCGCGCGAGATGGTGGGGCAATATCTTGCTGTAACGTTCAGCCGTGGCGCGGTTCATCTTCCACCTCCTGCTTCGTTCTCAGCGCCCGGATACGTTGCACCGCCGTGCGCGCCATCAACCGTGCAAGCTGCTGCGTGACCTCGTGCTTGTGCGCCTCGGGAAACCCCTCCCATAACCGGTCCAGATGCTCCTCGTCGAGGAGCTCCAGTCGCATTTGCTTGGACATCGACATCCCCCATTCGCTGGTTTGGGGAAGTCATCTTCTCATCGGCAACGGCGACGTCGCCAGGCGCGCGAGCACGCAGCCTCTCGAGCAGCGCTAACAGCTCGCGCAACCCGCCGAGAGCAAGCTGTGAATGTCCCGCAAGCTCCGTGCACACGGCGCCATCGGCGTCGGTCCAGCGGCGCAGGATCTTCAATGCGGAACCGTCGGCAAGACGCAGCACGACCCAGGTCTTACCGCCGGATAACAGCTCGAGTTCCTTTGTCTCGAGCGGATGGTGACGACGGATGATCGTTAACTTGGAAGGCAGATCAGAAAGGTAGTACTTAGTCTGCGACAACCGACCCATGGGCGAGGATGCCGCATTCGAGATAGCGGCGGAACTCGCGCTCGACGTAGCCGGCAAGCGGGTCAGCGTCATCGCATCCGCTACGGTGCAGCGCGAGCCAAGTCTCCAGATGAGACTGAACCGCTCGATAGAGCAGTGTGCGCTCCGGTCGCCGGCGGCGGTATGGCGTTGGGCCGGTTCCCGCGCTCGGCAGCAGCGCCGCCATGCCGCCCTCCGGCACTCAAGATGGGCGGTGAGGATGGCTTGGCAGGCGGACCTGCGGCGATCAGCCGGACGGATTAATCAATTAAATGGCTCGTGGCTGCGCGCCGCACCGGAGTCCGAACAAGCGCACCCGGCTGCGGGTCGGTACGATACGCCGCCACCAACGCCGGGAAGTCCGGGCCCGAACACGCCCGAGGAGCACCAGTCGAGGCGCCTTCGTTCAGCGTCGCGTGAGAGTCGCGTTGACCGCGGCGAGCGCGTCGTCGCCCAGCTCGCCGGCCGCGCGCGCGAGCGAGAGGCGAGCGAGCAGGACCTGATACTTAGCCTGCGAGAGCTCGCGCATCGCGCGAAACAGATCGGCCTGCGCGTTCAATAGATCGAGCGTGGTGCGCGCGCCGACCTCGTGGCCGATGGTGGTCGCGTCGAGCCGCGTCTGCGCGGACTCGACTGCGCGCCGATACGCATCGACCCGGGTGAGTCCGCTGGTGGCGCCCAGCCAGGCGCCGCGCGTACGCTGCGCCACCGACTGGCGCGCGGCCTCGATGTCGTAGCGCGCCTTCTCGGCGAGGGCGACCGCCTCGTCGCTTTTCGCCGAGCGCATGCCTCCGGTGTAAAGCGGAATCGACACCTGCACCCCGACCACGCTGGCTTGGGTGGCCACCGTGCTCGCCGAGCCGAAGGCGCCGTTGCCCGAGAGCCGGTCGCCGCTCGCCTGGGCAATGAGCGACACCGTGGGCGCCGCCTTCGCACTCCACTTCTCGACTTCCTGCGCGGCCGCGTCGCGGGTCAGCGACTGGAGCGCCACCTCGGGGCTCGCCTCGCTGCCCTTGGCGAGCCACTGGTCGAGTCGGCCGGCGGCAAACGCGCGCAGTGGGTCGTCCGGCGCGAGCGCGCGCAGGCCGGTGGCGGGCAAACCGGTCATATCGGTGAACGCGCTGCGGGCAAGCTCGAGCGTGTCGCGCGCCGCACTCTCGCTCGCGACGATCGCGTCGTAGCGGGCTTGCGCCTCGTTGCGATCGGTGACCGGCAGCTTGCCTTCGTCGTAGCCGGCCTGCGCGACCTCGCGCGCGCGCGCGGTCGCCTCCTTCCGGTGCTCACTTTCCGTCAGCGCATCCTCGGCCAGCAGCACGTCGAAGTAGGCGCGCGCCGTGCGCAGCATGAGCTCCTGGCGCGCGAGGCGCAGCGCCGCTTCGGCGCGCTCGGCGGCCAGCTCGAGCTGGCGTGCACTCGCGCGCCGCTCCAAGCTGTACAGCGGCTGCTCGGCGGTGATGCGCCACCCGGTCGCGGTGCCGCCGGTGACGTCGGTGCGGAAGTCCACACCGTCGACGGTTCCGAAGCCGGGCCCCGTGAACTGCGCGCCGGAGGAGCTTTGCGTCGCCGCGCCGTAGCCCACGTTGCCGCTGACCGAGACGCTTGGCAGCGTGAGCGCGCGCGCTTGGCGACCGCGCGCGGGACCGGCGTCGGCTTCCGCCCGCGCCGCGGCGTACGCCGGGTCGACCCGCTGCGCGCCCGCGAAGGCGGCCAGGAGGTCGACGTCGGCGCCGGCGGAACCCGCGGCAAGCGCGGTGAGCGCGGCGGCGAGAAGCAGCGCGGGACCGCGCGGGCTCACTGGACTACCCTCCGCGCTACGCGCTTCGGGGCTAATTCGCGCTCGGGAGCGGCCCTTCGCGCTCATGATGCAGCCTCCGGCAAAGCCGCGAACTGGCGGCGATAGGCGACGTAGTACAGAAGCGGGATCACGACCAGGGTGAGCAGTGTGGAGACCAGGATGCCGAACACCAGCGTGACGGCGAGGCCGTTGAAGATCGGGTCGTCGAGAATGAACAGCGCGCCGAGCATCGCCGCGGCGGCGGTGAGCGCGATCGGCTGCGCGCGGATGATCGCCGAGCGCACGACGGCGTCGGCGAACGGCACGCCGGCGGCGGTCTGCAGCTTGATAAAGTCGACCAGCAGGATCGAGTTGCGCACGATGATGCCGGCCAGCGCGATCATCCCGATCATCGAGGTCGCGGTGAACTGGGCGCCGAGCAGCGCATGTCCGGGCATCACGCCGACGATCGTGAGCGGGATCGGCGCCATGATGATGAGCGGGGTGAGGTACGAGCCGAATTCGGCGACGACGAGGAGGTAGATGAGCACCAGCCCGACGGCGTAGGCGAGGCCCATGTCGCGGAACGTCTCGTAGGTCACCTGCCACTCGCCGTCCCACTTCAGGCTGTAGCCGCGATAGGGGTCGGAAGGTGCGCCGACGAAGTGCTCCGCGAGCGTGCCTCCTCCCGGCATCGGCAGCGCGAGGACCGCGGCGCGCACGCCGAACATCCCGTACAGCGGGCTGTCAGCGCCGCCTGCCACGTCGCCGACCACGTACTCCACCGGCAGCAGGTCCTTGTGATAGCGCGGCTGTGCGCGCGTCGCGTCGCGATCGACGGTGACCAACTCGCGCAGCGGAACCGCTTTGCCACTGGTACTGCGGGCGGTCAGCGACAGCAGCGCGTCGAGGTCGCCTTGCGCGGTGACCGGTAGCTGCAGCCGCACCGGCGCGGGATACTTCGACGCGTCGTGCAGGTAGCCCACGTCGTCACCGCCGAGTCCGGCGCGTAGCGTCGCCACGATATCGTCCTGGCGCACGCCGGCGAGCGCCGCCTTGGGGCGGTCGATGTCGACCACCCAGCGCGGGGCGCGCGCGATCGCGCTCACGTCCGCGTCCACGATGCCCGGGTGCCGGCGGAACTCCTGCTCCACGGCGCGGGCCACCGCGATCCTGCCGGCCTCGTCGGGGCCGTAGATCTCGGCCACCAGGGGGGCGAGCACCGGCGGGCCCGGCGGGACCTCGACCACCTTCACCCGCGCGTCGTACGCGTCGGCGATCCTGGTCAGGGCCGGCCGCACGCGCTCCGCGATGGCGTGGCTCTGCTCGTCGCGGTGCGCCTTGTCCACCAGGTTGACCTGGATGTCGCCCACGTCGCCGCCGCGACGCAGGTAGTACTGGCGGACGAGGCCGTTGAAGTTGATCGGCGCGGCCGTTCCGGCGAACGCCTGGTAGTCCGCGACCTCGGGCACCGTGGCGAGATGGGCGCCCAACTCGTGGAGCAGGGCAGCGGTGCGCTCGAGCGGGGTGCCGGCCGGCATGTCGACGACGACCTGGAACTCGGACTTGTTGTCGAACGGCAGCATCTTGAGCACGACGAGTCCGACTACCGGCAGTGCGAGCGATCCCGCGATCAGGCCGCCGATGCCGAGCCACAGGAAGCCGCGATTGCGCGCGCCGCGCGCGGCATCGAGAAACGGCGCGAAGCCCCGGTTGAACAGCGGCGCGAGACGGTCGGAAAGGTCGTGGGACGCGCCGTGCTTGCGCGCGAGCAGGCGGCGAGCGAGCCACGGCGTGACGGTGAAGGCGATGGCGAGCGAGATCAGCATGCCCATGCTCGCGTTGATCGGGATCGGACTCATGTACGGTCCCATGAGGCCGCTCACGAAGGCCATGGGCAACAGCGCGGCGATCACGGTCAGCGTGGCGAGGATGGTCGGGCCGCCGACCTCGTCGACCGCGTGCGGGATGATGTCGGTGAGCGGGCGATCCGGCGTAAGACGCCGGTGGCGGTGGATGTTCTCCACCACCACGATCGCGTCGTCGACCAGGATGCCGATGGAGAAGATGAGCGCGAACAGCGAGACGCGGTTCAGCGTGAAGCCCCACGCCCAGGAGGCGAACAGCGTGGCCGCCAACGTCAGCACCACCGCGGTGCCCACGATCACCGCCTCGCGCCAGCCGAGCGCGAACAGCACCAGGAGGATGACGCTTGCGGTCGCGAAGGCGAGCTTCTGGATGAGCTTCATCGCCTTGTCGTTGGCGGTGGCGCCGTAGTTGCGGGTGACGTCGACGTCGACCTCGGGCGGGATGACCGTGTTGCGCAGCGCGGCCAGGCGGGTGGCGATCGCGTCCGCGACCTCGATGGCGTTCTGCCCCGCCTTCTTGGTCACGCTCATGACCAGCGCCGGATACTCGCGCGCATCCTTGCCCGCGGTGCCGTACCAGACGTAGTGCTCGGGGATCGGCGGGCCGTCGTCGATCGCGGCCACCTGCTCCAAGTGGACCGGCGCGCCATTGCGGGTGGCCACGATGAGGCTCGCGATGTCGCGCGCGTCCCGGAAGAACGGGCCGGCATCGAGCAGCACGGCGCGGTTGCCGGCCACGAGCTCGCCGATCGTGGCGCCGTTGTTGGCGGAGGTCAGGGCGTTGCGCAGGTCGGTGACGGTGACGCCGGCGGAGGCCATCCGCGCGGGATCCAGGCGCACGTTGATGGCGCGGCGCGGGCCGCCGATGGTCTCGATCTCGCGGGTGCCGGGCACGCGCTTCAGATCGATCTCGATCGCGTGCGCGATCCGCTCGAGATCGGCCGTACCCATCGCCGCGTCCTTGGAGCGCAGCGCGAGGGTGACGATCGGCACGTCGTCGATGCCCTTCGGCTTGACGATCGGCGGCAGCGCGCCCAAGTTGCGCGGCAGCCAGTCCTGGTTGGACATGATCGTGTCGTACAGGCCGACCAGCGCGGTGATCCGCGGCACGCCGACCTTGAACTGCACCGTCACGACCGCGAGCCCCGGCTGGGACACCGACATCACGTGCTCGACGTTGGCGATGCGCGCGAGCACCTGCTCGGCGGGGGCGGCGATCATCTGCTCCACGTCGGCGACGGAGGCGCCCGGGAACGGGATCAGCACGTTCGCCATCGTCACGTTGATCTGCGGCTCCTCCTCGCGCGGCGTCACCAGCACGGCGAAAAGCCCCGCCAGCAGTGCGACGAGCGCGAGCAGCGGCGTGATCTGCGCGCTCTGGAAGTAGCGCGCGATGCGCCCGGAGATGCCGAGCCTCGCGTCGTCGGCCGGAATGCTCATTGCCCTGCGGCGGCCACCGCATCGACCGCGACGCGCTCGCCGGGTGCGAGACCGGCGGCGACCTCGACGCCGTGGCCGGTGTCGCGGCCGAGGCGCACCTGGCGCAGTCGCGCGCGGCCGCTCGCATCGACGACGTAGACCGCGGTGAACTCGGGCCGGCGCACGATGGCGCCGGAGGGCACGGTGAGGCGCGGCTCGGCGGTGGTGGCCAGCGGGAACGTGACCCGGGTGAACATGCCGGGAGCCACCCCGCGCGTTCCCGCGGGCAGCGGCACGCGGACTTCGCGCGTATGCGTGGCCGCGTTGATCGTGGGCAGGACCGTCACGGGCAAGACCTCCAGCGCACGCGGCTTGCCGTCGCCCCCGGGAAGGGCGACGAGCACGGGCTTGCCTTCGGCGAGATCGGCGACGTGGCTCTCCGGCAGTTGTGCGACCACGCGCAGCACGGCCGGGTCGTACACGGTGACGAGCGGCGTGCCGGGGGTGGCCATGTCGCCCACCTCCGCGGTCACGGCGGCCACGATGCCGGCGTAGGGGGCCGTGAGGATCGTATACGTGGACTGCGTGCTGGCCACACCGGCCTGGGCGATGGACGCGCGCGCCTGCGCCTGCGCGGCCTTGAACGACGCCTCCGCCTGCTCCATGGCGGCCTGGCTGATGTAGCGCTTCTCGGACAGGCGCCGGTTGCGCTCGTAGTCGCGGCGCGCGGCGTCCAGTTGCGCCTGCGCGGCCGCGACTTGCGCCTGGCTCGAGGCGACCTGGTCGGCGGCCGTGCGCGCGTCGAGCCGGATCAGGACCTGCCCGGCCTTGACCGCATCGCCGGCGCGCACGCGCACGTCCGTGATCCGGGCCGGCACCTGGGCGGCGATCGCGCTTTGCCGCACGGACTCGACCACGCCCTCGGCGACGTAGACGGCGCTGCCGGCCGACGGGGCGACGGTGTACGTGGCGAGCGGCGCCCCGAGCGCGGGTGTGGTGAACCATAGCCAGACCAATGCGGCGATCCAATGCGGGCGGCTTGTCATGCGCTCTCTCGCTTCGTGGGGCTGGACACTGGGCTTCAGGTTTGCGACTATATCACCATATAGTTATTGAGGCAACCATTCCAAGAGTGCTAAGCTATGCCGATCTGCGTCTGCCCGGGATCCGCTCGCATGGAACATCTGGACGACCTCGCCATCGAGCAGGTGGCGGGCTTTTTCGCGGCCTTCGCCGTGCCCATGCGCCTGAAGATCCTCAACGCCCTGCGCGGCGGCGAGCGAAACGTCGGCGACCTCACCGCACGGGTGGGCGGCAGCCAGGCCAACGTGTCCAAGCACCTGGGCGTGCTCGCGCAGAAGGGACTCGTCGCGAAGTCAACGCGCGGAACGAGCGTCTACTACCGGATCGCCGACCCACGGATCTACCAGCTCTGCGACCTGGTCTGCGTGCAGATCGGGCAGCGGCAAGCCCGCCAGCGCGAGGCCCGGAGTCCGTTTCTCGCGATGGCCAAGGCCGCCGAGACTGCTTCCCGCCGACGGACCCGGCGTTAGGGTTGAAAGCGAGTGACATTTGTCACCACCGGCGTATACTTTCCCCATGAAGATCGTCACGATTCGAGACTTCCGAACGCGCCCGCGCCAGGTTCGCGACGCGTTGCGGGGCGAGCGTGAAGCGGTGCTTACCGCCAACGGGCGGCCGGTCGCCGTGATGATTCCCGTCGATGCCGGGTCGATCGATCGGACGATCGAGACGCTGCGCCGCGCGCGGGCGCTCGAGGCACTCCGCGCGATTCGCGCGCAACGCAAGCGGATGACGGCAAAGGACATCGCCGCGATCATCGCGAAGGCCCGCAACGCGCGATCCCGCGCCGCGGGATGAGGATCGTTCTCGACACCAACGTCCTGATCGCCGGACTACTGTCGGCCACGGGTCCGCCAGGCTGGATTGTCGAGGCAGTGCTCGAAGGTACCTTGGAACTCGCGTTCGACGGCGCGATCCGGCAGGAATACGAAGAGGTCATGCTACGGCCGGAATTTCGGTTGGCGCGGACGCTCGTCGACGACGTGCTTTCCGCCTTCGATCAATTCGGGCTCATGGTGACGGCGGCTCCACCCTGGCCGATCGCGCTGCCCGATCGCGACGACGAGCCGTTCCTGGCGGTCGCTTGGGCAAGCGAAAGCATTCTGGTAACCGGAAACCTGCGCCACTTCCCGGCCTCTGCACGGGGTGCGGTCGTCGTACTGAGTCCCCGTGAGTTCGTGGACCGTTTGAAATCGACGCCGCCGCGGCCCGCATCGCCGAAATAGCGCTCCGCAGACGCCCCCGGCGCTGGCTACTGCAGCTGAACCGTGTCATCCCGAGCGGCGCGAGGGATTTCTCTGTCCAATGGCATCAAGCACGTCGAGAAGCAAGATTCCTCGCTGCGCTCGGCATGACACACTGAACTGTCAGACGGGCGCCGTGCGACGCCACCGCCGATCGCGCGTCGTGTACCTTATCGGACTGGACGATCCTTGGATGCGGCGGGGTTCCACCCGCCTTACGTTTGATGAGCCGACCTGACGCCCGACAGACCCAGTTCCTCGACGTCATCACCCGCGACGAGGCGACCGCGCGCTTTCGCGCGCACCTCGTCCTCGCCCCGCTCGGCGAGGAGACGGTTTCCCTGAACGACGCACGCGGCCGCGTGCTCGCGCGCGACATCG
>JADLEZ010000238.1 GCA_020845855.1 Burkholderiales bacterium | reverse complement strand
TGTCATCCCGAGCAACGCGAGGGATCTGCTTTTCAATTGACCTCAAGCGCTTGAGAAAGCCGGATTCCTCGCTGCGCTCGGAATGACACACTCAATGATCTGCGGGCAACCTATAGCATATCGGCGAGCGTGGTTTCGAGCGGAATCGACAACAGCTCGCCGATCGCCGCGCGCAGCCTCGCCGGCGAGCCCACGATCCGCGGCGGCTCGCCGTGGCGAACGAGCTGCGGGTTGACGCGGATCTCGATGCGGTGGCCGGTAATCCTTTCGAGCTGCTCGACGATCGCCCGCACCGTCGTGCCCGTTCCCGAGCACAGGTTGAACACGCCGCCGCGCGCCTGCGGCGCGTCGAGCAGGCGCCGATACCCGTCCACCACGACCCGGACGTCGAGGAACTCGCGCTCGACGTCCACGTTGCCGAGCTCGATCGCCGGCGCGCGCTCCTTGAAGTGACGCACGATCTTGGGAATCACGTAAGGCTCGCGCTGGCCCGGCCCCGTGTAGTTGAACGGCCGCACGATCGCGATCGGGAGGCGGTTGGCGAACAGCCGCGCCATCTTCTCCATCGCGAGTTTGCTCACGGCGTAGTGCGTGAGCGGCTCGACCGGCGAGTCCTCGGTCAGCGGCTGGGTCGACGGTGCGTAGACCGTGGCGGTGCTTGGCAGCAGCACGCCGCCCTGCGCCACGCCTTGCGCGGCGAGTGCCTCGAGGAGCGTCAGCGTCCCGGCGAGGTTGACTCGATAGAAGTCGGCGGCGCGCGCATGGCCGGGAAACGCGATGGCGGCCAGGTGAACGACGTAGTCCGGCGCTGCCGCACGCACGGCGGTATCGATGGCGCCGCCGTCGTCGAGGTTGGCCTGGATCTCACCTTCGGCTTGCGGCGCGTGCTCAGTGAGGCCGAACACCCGGAAGCCGTGCTCGCGCAGGTGCGCGCACAGGTGCCTGCCGGTGAAGCCGCCGGCGCCGGTGACGAGCACCCTTCTGTGGCCTGGCTCAGAATCGGGATTGGCCATTCCGCCTCGCACCTCACGCGCTGCCGAACCGCGCGCGCAGCGCCCTCATGAACGGCGCGCTTCGAGCTTTTCCGCGCGGTCGGCGCAGGGCCGCCCCAAGCCGACCGCGGAAACCGGATCGGCCGCAAATCACGCAGCCCGTCGCGCAGCGACCGCGGACGCGTGATTTGCGGACGGAATCAAAAGCTGACGCCACGCCCGATGCGCGCGAGGTCGGCCTCGACCATCGCGCTGCATATCGTCTCGAGTGTCGTCGTCGCAGTCCACCCGAGTCTCGCCTTCGCCTTCGCGGGATTGCCGAGCAGGATATCCACTTCCGCGGGCCGATAGAAGGCTGAGTTGACGCGCACGCGCACGGCGCCGTCGCGGACGTCGACGCCGGTCTCGCCGACCCCGCTGCCGCGCCAGTCGAGCGTGATGCCCGCCGCCTTGAACGCAAGCTCGACGAACCTGCGCACGGATTGCTTCTGGCCGGTGGCGAGGACGAAAGTCTCCGGCTCGGCGTGCTGCAGCATGCGCCACATGCCGTCGACGTACTCGCGCGCGTAACCCCAATCGCGCTGCGCATCGAGGTTGCCGAGCTCGAGGACCTTAAGCTTGCCGAGGGCGATGCGCGCCACCCCATCGGTCACCTTGCGCGTGACGAACTCGCGGCCGCGCAGCGGGGACTCGTGGTTGAACAGTATCCCGCTCGCCCCGAAGATGCCGAAGGATTCGCGGTAGTTCACCGTCATCCAGTGCGCGTACAGCTTCGCGACCCCGTAGGGGCTACGCGGGTAGAACGGCGTGGACTCGTCCTGCGGCATCGCCTGGACGCGGCCGAACATCTCCGACGTGCTCGCCTGGTAGAAGCGGATCGAGCGGTCGACGATACGAATCGCGTCGAGCAGGTGGACCGCGCCGATACCCGTGACGAGGCCCGTGGTCACCGGCTGGTCGAACGACACGGCGACGAAGCTCTGCGCCGCGAGGTTGTACACCTCCTGCGGCTGCGCCTTCTCGAGCAGGCGCACGCACGAGCCCATGTCGGTCAGGTCGAACTCGACGAGCGAGAGGCGCTCGTGCTGCGCGATGCCGAGCTCCTCGATGCGCCAGAAGTTGGCCGAGCTGCCGCGGCGGAACGTGCCGAAGACGCGATAGCCGCGCTCGAGGAGGAACTGCGCGAGGTAGGCGCCGTCCTGACCGGTGATGCCGGTCACGACGGCCGTGCGCGCGCCGGGCGTTTCTTCTTTCATGGGGTCGATTGTCGGTTCAGTACGAGCCGGGCTTGGCGAAGCTCTCGAAGCGGGTGTGCTCGCCCAGGAAGGTGAGGCGGACGGTGCCGATGGGTCCGTTGCGCTGCTTGCCGATGATGATCTCGGCGGTGCCCTTGTCGGGCGTGTCCTCGTTGTAGACCTCGTCGCGGTAGATGAAGAGGATCACGTCGGCATCCTGTTCGATCGCGCCGCTTTCGCGAAGATCCGACATCACCGGCCGCTTGTTGGGCCGCTGCTCGAGCGAGCGATTGAGCTGCGATAGCGCCATGACCGGCACCTTGAGCTCCTTCGCCAGCGCCTTGAGCGACCGGGAGATCTCGGAGATCTCGGTCGCACGGTTCTCGCCCACCGACTGCGCCTGCATGAGCTGCAGGTAGTCGACGATCACGAGGCCGAGCTGGCCGTACTGCTTCTGCAGCCGCCGCGCGCGCGAGCGCACTTCGATGGCGTTGAGCGCGGCGGTTTCGTCGATGAGCATCGGCGCTTCCGACAGCCGGCCGAGCGCCGAGGACAAGCGCTCCCAGTCGTCCGGGGCGAGACGGCCCGTGCGCAGCTTGTGCTGATCGAGGCGGCCGACCGAGCCGATCATGCGCATCGCGAGCTGGTGGGCGCCCATTTCCATGGAGAACACGACGACGGGCAGCTTGAGATCGCTCGCGACGTGCTCGCCGATGTTGAGCGCCAATGCCGTGTTGTGGGTGACGACGTGATCGTCCGTGATGTAGAGCCGCGAGGGGTGCGACACCGAGATGCACTGGACAGCCTCACGACCAGCCGGCTCGATACTGGCGAAGACCGGCTTGCGCCGCCGCTCCAGTCGCTCCGGCGCACGCAACTGCTTGTCCGACAGCAAGAACAGCGAGCGAGGTTCGGGGTGTGTGATGGTGAGGACGAAAGCCTCTCGCCCCCGCCGCTTTTCGTCCTGGTAGGTGAACGACGTTTGCTTCACCGTCGTCCTGCACCACCCGCCGAGCGAGCGGACGAGCTCGCTCACGTTGGCCGCGAGGCGCGCACTCACGGTGCAGAAGCGCACGGTGCCCCAGCGCTCCACCCATCCGTCGGTGTCCAGCAGCCCGCGCAGCACGTCGAGCCGCACGCGCCGGCTGGCGGACATGTAGCAATCCGGTACGAACTTGTCCGGGCTGGAAACTCGACGCAGTCCGAGGCTTTCGAGCGCGGCCATCAACGGATTAGGCCGAACGCCGCCGACTCCCCGGGCGTGCGCCCCGTCGCGCTGGACGATGCGGTAGTCGACGCGGCTATCGTGGTGCAGCTCGAGCGTAGGTTCGAGGCGCTCGCTCATTCGCGACAACATCTCGTCGGCCATCGCGGAGAATCGCACGCTGCCCTGAGTAAAGCCTCCATCCCCCAGCAGCGCGCCGAGTACCCACGGATCGACCGGCAAGCGCTCGTCCCTGCCCCAATCTCCGGACGGCATGTCGATCCACAGACGGCCGCGATAGCGGACTCGGGAAAGCTTGTGCGCGACGTGCGCCGTGCTCATGATTCGCGGCCGCGGCCA
>JADLEZ010000237.1 GCA_020845855.1 Burkholderiales bacterium | reverse complement strand
TTCGACAAGTATCGACTGGGCAAGCCGCCGGTCGAAGACGTCATCGTCAAGGCGGTACCCGAAGTCGCCACGCGCATCAGCGAGCTCAAGGCGGGGTCCGCCGATCTCATGGTGGGCGTACCTCCGGATCTGAAGCCCGGCCTCGAGAAATCGGGCGTCAACGTGATCGTGGCGCCGAGTTATCGGCGGCTCTTCATCAACCTCAAGCAAGGCCGTCACCCCGCCTTGGCCGATGTTCGCGTGCGGCAGGCGATGAACTACGCGGTCGACTGCAACGAGATCGCCGCCGGGCTGTTCGGGGGAATGGCCAAGTGCTCCATCGACCTCATCAACTCTCCCAACAACGACCCCAACCTGAAGCCTTACCCCTTCAACCCCGCCAAGGCGAAGCAGCTTCTCACCGAGGCCGGCTGGGTTCCCGGCGCCGATGGGGTCCGGGTCAAGAACGGCGAGCGCCTTTCGTTCAACTTCGACACGACCAACGGCTCCTACCTCATGGACAAGGAGGTCGCGCAGGTGATGGCCGATTCATGGAAAGCGGTCGGTATCGAGATCAAGGACTTGCGGGTCATCAGCAGCGCGGTCAGCGCGCAGATGCGCGCCAAGCAGGGCGCCGGCTTCCGCGACCTGATGAACAGCTCATCGGGTCCGGACTATACCTGCCAGGGCGACTTGCTGCTGGTGCAGAAGGATTCGGGTTCCAACCGGATGAGCTGGGTGGACGACAAGTTCGAGGCCATGTTCAAGGCCTTCAGCCAGGAGTTCGACCAGTCGAAATGGCGGACGATGTGCAACGCCGCCCAAGCCTACGTTGCCGAGCAGGCACCGGTGATCTGGATGTTCACCGAGCCTACCTTGTACGGTGTGTCGAAGCGCTTGCAGTACCAGGCACGGCCCGACGGCAGGGTCTATCTGAACCTGGTGCTCAAGGGCGTGAAGGATCAGTAGCGGTTCGTTGAAAATCCCACGGTGTCATCCCGAGGAGCGAAGGCGACGAGGGATCTGCTTTACGCAACTCGCTGATTCGACGCGAAAGCGGATCCCCCGCTGCGCTGAAGGATGACACCGGATTGGGGATACGGTCGCGAAATTCCACAACCTGCCACCCGAGAATTCCGATGCCGAAGCTTCGCATCTTCATCACCTCTCCGCTGGAGCCCGCGAACGTCGAGCGCATTCGCCAAGTGGCCCCGGACCGGCTCGAGGTCGACCACCAGCCCGACCTCTTGCCTGAGCTGCGCTACGTCGCCGATCACGTGGGCCGTCCACTGACGCGCACGCCCGGCCAGGAACGCCGTTGGATCGATGCGCTTTCGCGCGCCGACATTCTCTGGGATCTGCCCCGCAAGCCAGGGGACCTTGCCGTCTCGAAGCGGGTGAGATGGATCCAGACGACCAGCACCGGCGTTGGGCAGAGCGTTCGCTCGCTTGGCCTCGACAAGTCCGATATCGTCGTCACCACGGCGCGCGGCGTTCATGCCGGTCCGCTGGCCGAGTTTGTCTTCATGGCCCTGCTCATGCATTGGCGCGGCTTCGCGCATCTGCAGTCCGAACAGCGGGAGCGCCGCTGGCTGCGCTATTGCGGGGAAGAGGTCGCTGGCCGCCGTATCGTGATCGTCGGCGCCGGAGATCTGGCGCGGGGCATCGCGCAGCGTGCCCGCGCCTTCGAGCTCAAGGTGACGGCGATCGGCCGCGAGGCCGGCAAGGAGCGCCGTCACGACGGGCTGTTCGACGAGGTCCAGTCGCGCCGAGGACTGCACGCCGCTCTGGCCGAAGCGGACGCCACTATCGTCACCGTGCCGCATACCGCGCAAACCGAGCGGATGATCGACGGCAGGGCTTTCGCCGCCATGAAGAAGAACAGCGCCTTCATCAATATCGCGCGGGGTCAAGTCGTCGACGAGCCCGCGCTGATCGAAGCCTTGCGCTCCGGCCACCTCGGCTTCGCCGCGCTGGACGTCGCAACGGTCGAGCCGCTGCCGCCGGACAGCCCCTTGTGGACCCTGCCCAACGTGTTGATCAGTCCGCATTCCGCGAGCACCGTGCCCGCCGAGAACTCCCGGATCACCGACATCTTCTGCCGGAATCTGCGCTGCTGGCTCGATGGTCGTTTCGGTGACATGCACAACGTCTTGGACAAGCAGGCGCTTTATTGACGACTGTCCACGCGCACGGCGAGGACCGAGACGCAACATGCCCAAGGTACCGCTTTTCATCAGCTCGCCGCTCGAACCGGAGCACGTCGCGACGATTCGCTCGGTCGACCGCAAGCGGCTCGACGTCATCTACGAGCCCGACCTGCATCCGCCGCTGCGCTACGCGTGCGATCACAAGGGTGCTCCGAGCTTCAGGCGAACGGCCGAGCAGACCGAACGCTGGCGCTCGGCCCTGGCGCGCGCCGAAATCCTGTTCGATTGCCCGCTCCCGCCCGCGGATGGGCGAGGCGACATCGTCTACGCCAGGAACGCGAGATGGCTTCAAGCCACCAGCAGCGGCGTTGGCGAAATGGTCAGGAAGGCCGGCCTGGACAAGACCGACATCATCATCACCACGGCGCGAGGCGTTCATTCCGGCCCCCTGGCCGAATGGACGTTCATGGCGCTGCTGATGCATTTTCGCAAAGCCCGCTTTCTCGACCTCGAACAGCGCGCCCATCGCTGGGAGCGCTATTGCGACGAGGAGGTCGCGGGCCGTACCTTGCTCACCCTCGGCGCCGGCGACCTTGCGCGAGGCGTCGCGGTTGTCGGGCGTGCCCTGGGCATGCGCATTGTCGCGGTCACTCGCAGCCCTGAGAAGCCGCGGGAGCACCGGCACCTCTTCGACGAGATTCACGGTGTTGCGCAGTTGCGCGGGCTTCTCCCGTTCGCCGACGCCGTCGTCTCCACCGTCCCGGACACCGTGGAAACCCGCAACATGCTCGATCGCTCGGCGATCGCGGCGATGGGCGATGGCTGTGCCTTCGTCAACATCGGCCGGGGCAGCACGATCGACGAAGTCGCGATGACCGACGCGCTGCGCAGCGGCAAGATCGCGTTCGCGGCTCTCGACGTTGCGGCGATCGAACCGTTGCCCGCGTCGAGCCCGCTCTGGGACATGCCGAACGTGCTGATCTGCCCGCACTCGGCGAGCACGGTGTCCACCGAAAACAGGAAGATCACCGAAATCTTCTGCAGGAATATCGAAATCTATCTCAGCGGCAGACTGGACGAGCTGCACAACCTTTTCGACAAGGAGTTGATGTACTGAAGTCAGAGCGGCGCACCCGCCGCGCGTGCGATCGTCTCCGCGATCCGGGTGGCGTGCGTCTCCGCGAGGCCGGCGTCGTGCGCCTCGACCATCACGCGCAGCACGGGCTCGGTGCCCGACGGCCGCAGCAGCACGCGGCCGGTCTCGCCGAGCGCGGCCACTGCGTCTCGCTCGGCGCGCTTCACCGCATCGCTGCCGCGCCAATCGAAGCCGCGCTGCATCGGCACGTTGATGAGCCGCTGCGGGAACATCCTGACCGCGGACACCGCCTGGGTCAGCGTGTGCCTCTGCTCGATGAGCGCGCGCAGCACCGCGAGCGCGGCGACGATGGCGTCGCCGGTCGTGTGCTTGTCGAGGCAGATGATGTGGCCCGAATTCTCGCCGCCGAGCAGCCACCGGCGCGCGTGCATCTCTTCGAGCACGTAGCGGTCGCCGACCTTGGCGCGCGCGAACGGCAGCCCGCACCCGGTCAGCGCCTGCTCGATGCCGAGGTTGCTCATCTGCGTTCCGACCACGCCGCCGCAGGCGACACCGCGCCGCAGGTAGTCGAGGGCGATGACGTACATGAGCTGGTCGCCGTCGTAGAGGCGCCCCTCGCTATCCGCCATCAGCAGGCGATCGCCGTCGCCATCGAGCGCGATGCCGACGTCCGCCCTGTGCTCGCGGACTTTCTGCGCGAGAAACGCGGGATGGGTGGCACCCATGCCCGCGTTGATGTTGAGGCCGTCGGGCTCGGCGCCGACCGCGATCACATCGGCGCCCAGCTCGTGGAACACCGGCGGCGCCACGTGATAGCCGGCGCCGTTGGCGCAATCGACCACGATGCGCCATCCGTGCAGGTCGAGCTCGTTGGGGAACGTGCTCTTGCAGAACTCCACGTAGCGGCCCGCGGCGTCGTCGACGCGATACGCCTTGCCGAGATCCTTCGATGACACGCAGGTGAGCGGCTCGGCCATCCGGCCCTCGATCGCAAGCTCCACGTCGTCAGGAAGCTTGGCCCCCGTGGCCGAGAAGAACTTCATCCCGTTGTCCTCGAACGGGTTGTGCGAAGCGCTGATCACGATGCCGGCGGACAGCCGCAGCGCGCGCGTGAGGTACGCCACACCCGGCGTGGGCAGCGGTCCGCACAGGTAGACGTCCACACCCGCCGCCGACAGGCCGGACTCGAGCGCCGCTTCCATGAGATAACCCGAGATGCGCGTGTCCTTGCCGATCAGCACACCCGGACGGTCCCCGCGGCGCATGCCGTCGGCGGAGGCGAGCGTGCGTCCCGCGGCCCAGCCGAGCTTGAGCACGACGTCCGGGGTAATGGGAGATTCGCCGACCCGCCCGCGAATGCCGTCCGTACCAAAATAGTTGCGCTGCATGGCGTGTGATTATGCACTGCCGGCGGGACCTTGCGCACTCGTCCAGACGCGTAGCGCGTCGACGGTCTCGCGCACGTCGTGCACGCGGACGATGCGCGCCCCGCGCGCGACCGCGGCCAGCGCCGCCGCGAGGCTCGCGGCGAGACGCTCGCCGACGTCGCGGCCGGTCAAGCGGCCGAGCATCGACTTGCGCGAGAGCCCCGCGAGCACGGGATAGCCGAGCGCCGTGATCGCGGGCAATTCGCGCAGCAGTTGCAGATTGTGCTCGACAGTCTTGCCGAATCCGAAACCCGGGTCGAGCACGATGCGATCGCGCGCGATGCCCGCGGATTCGCACGCCGACGCGCGCGCCGAAAGAAACTCGCGCACCTCCGTAACCACGTCCTCGTAGACGGGCGCCACCTGCATCGTGCGCGGCTCGCCTTGCATGTGCATCAGGCACACCGCCGCGCTCGTCGCCGCAACGGCTTCGAGCGCGCGAGGCTCCCGCAGCGCGCGCACGTCGTTGACCATGCACGCGCCGGCGGCGACGGCGGCGCGCATCACGGCCGGCTTCATGGTGTCGATGCTTACGAGCGCGCCGTCGTTGGCGAGCGCCTCGACGATCGGCAGCACGCGGTCGAGCTCTTCGCTCTCGCCGACCGGTTGCGCGCCCGGCCGCGTGGACTCCCCACCGATGTCGACGATGTCGGCGCCGTCGTCCACCAGCGCGCGCGCATGTTGGAGTGCGCGCTGCACGTTGAAGTAGCGCCCGCCGTCAGCGAAGGAGTCGGGGGTGACGTTGACGACGCCCATCACGC
>JADLEZ010000236.1 GCA_020845855.1 Burkholderiales bacterium | reverse complement strand
CCTCCATGAAGTAGCTCGTCCCGTTGCGGGTAATGAAGTGCGAAGGAGGAAGGCTGTCGGCAACCCGCAGCGTTATCACCTGCGCCTGAGCGACCTCCGCGAGGCAAGCGCAGCCCGTCAACAACAAGGCTGCCAATATCGCGTTCATGGCCTTGCCCCAACTCCGGTATGAGAACATCGCCTTCGCCTCCCGACTCTGATTAGCGGATGGCGCGGCGCTGATCATCGCTGCTCCCCGGCAGAACACCGTCGTATCCGAGCGCCCGCGAGAATTCACCCGCGACGCTTGTCACCATGCTGCGAAACAGCTCGCCTCGCTGACGGAGCCGGAAGGCGACCGTCGCGATCATGAGACTGTGCGAAACGCTGCCATCGCGCTGAAAGATCGGAGCCGCACAGCTTGCGGCGCCGTCGGTCATCTCTTCGACCGACGTTGCGAAGCCATCGATCCGGGCGCGATCGACCTTGCGCCGGATTTCATCGACGTCGGTAACGGTGCTCGTCGTTATCGGAATGAAGCCGCCCCGGGCGTAATACTCTTCGCGCCACTGGGCATCCTGAAAGGCAAGCAGCACCCTCCCGGCGCCGGAGCAGTAGAGCGGTCGCGGGTTTCCGATCGTCGCGGTATAGCGAACCGGGTTCGCGCTCTCGATCTGGTCGACGTACACGAGGCTGCTCGTCGACCGGTCGAGCGCCGCGAGAATCGCCGTTTCGCCTGACCCATCGTGCAGACGCTGCATGAACGGGCGCGCCATCGTCGCCATGGTGTAGCGGGCCTGCACGGTAAGGGCAAGGCTGAACAATGCGGGACCGAGCACGTATCGCTCGTCCTTGCGAACCGCCATCTCGAGGCTCACGAGTGCGCGCATGAGCGCGTGCACGCTGCTCTTGGGTGCGCCGATACGACCCGCGATTTCCGCGAGCGTGGCACCCGACTCCGTCCGGGCCAGCAGATTCGCGATCGATACCACCCGCTGGATCGCGCGCGGCCCCTCGCTGTCCGCGAGGGATTCGCGCACGAGGGGGAGCGGCGTCACTCCCGTTGCATCCGGTCTGTTGGGGGCACGGGGGGGAGGGCGTTTGCTGGGCTTGGTCACGCGGCGGCCATTCACTAGTATTCCAATACTAGAACAATACATCTAGAATCGGAACGATACAACATACTCATCGTCGGGAGTCAATCGAATGCCGGACGGGCAGAAGACTGTCTGTGTCATTGGCGCAGGGATCGTGGGAGTCGTTACCGCGGCATTGCTCCAGCGCGAGGGTCACGAAATCGTGCTCGTCGAAGCGGCCGGCCCCGGCGAAGGCGCGTCGTTCGGCAACGCCGGATGCCTCAGTGCGTCCTCGGTCGTGCCGTTGTCGATGCCGGGCACCGCGACGGGAATCGCCCGCTCCATCAGGGATCCGATGGGGCCGCTTGCGATTCGCTGGCGTCACCTGCCGAGGGTGGCGCCTTGGCTCGTGCGCTTCGTGCGATCGGGGACCCATGCCAAGGTGCGGGCGCAGGCCCGCGCCCTCCGGCCCCTGCTCGCGCCGTCCGTCGTCCTGTACGCGTCGCTGCTCGAGGAGATGAGCGCCCGCGAACTCCTGCGGAGCGTCGGGCACCTTTACGTCTACCGGTCCGAAGCAAGCTGGCTGAAGGAGCGCCTGCACTGGCAGCTGCGCCGCGAGCAGGGGATCGCCTGGGACGAACTCGACGCGGACGCGTTGCGCCAGTTCGACCCCAACCTGTCCACGGAATACGTCAGGGGCGCGTTGCTCGCGGCAAACGGTCACGTGACGAACCCGCATCGCGTCGTGACCGCCATCCTTGCTGGGGTACTGGCTCGCGGTGGGCGCCTCGAGCGGGGGCGAGCCGTCGGCTTCGACCTCGACGGGACCCGTCTCCAGGCGGTGCGCATGGAGCATGGCGTGCTCACGGCGGATGCGGCCGTCGTGACCGCCGGCGCCTGGTCGAGGCCCCTTGCGGCCGCGCTGGGCGACCGCATACCGCTCGAATCCCAGCGAGGCTACCACCTCATGCTGAGCGACCCCGAAGTGAGTCCCCGGGTGCCCACCAACGACGCCGACGGCAAGTTCATGGTGACGCCCATGGAACTCGGCCTGCGCGCCGCAGGGACGGTGGAGTTCGCGGGTCTCCGGGCGCCGCCCAATTGGGATCGGGCGCACATCCTGATGCGGCATGTCCGCCGCATGCTGCCGGGATTGAGGGCGAGCTATGAGGCGGATCGGATCACAAAGTGGATGGGCCATCGCCCGAGCCTGCCGGACTCGCTGCCGGTGATCGGGCGTTCCCGCCGATCGCCCGACGTGGTCTACGCCTTCGGGCACGGGCACGTGGGCCTGGCGGCCGCGCCCATGACCGGCGGGATCGTCGCCGACCTAGTGTGCGGCAAGCCGCCGCGCGTCGACATCGCACCGCTAAGCCCATCTCGATTCGGGTAGCCGTGAGGGTTACCCAAGCGTTGACACCTTGCGACGGATTCGCTACCGTCGTTCTGATAATGGAAGATCGTTCTGATAATGGAGCAACAGGTCTCGTCGCGAGGGCACGATGAGATTTGGCGCGACGACCCCCGACTTCCTGGGCACGGCGCAGCGCACTCTGGGGCGCATCGATGCGGCGCTGAGCCTCGTCGGCGCCGCGATGATGATCCTGATCATGGCGATCGTTGCCGCCGACGTCTTCTCCCGGTACGCGTTCAACGCACCCTTCGCATGGTCGTATGACCTCATCTCCGTGTATCTCATGCCCGGCATCTTCTTCTTCTTCCTGTCGGACACATTCCGGGAGAACGGCCACGTGGCGGTGGACATCGCGCAGCAGCGCATGCCACCGCTCTGGCGCCACGCGGCGCTGCTCGTCGTCTGCGCATGCGCGCTCGTCGTGTTCGCCCTGGTCCTGTGGGCAAGCGCGGCGCGCGCATGGCATGCCTTCGCGGCGAACGAGGTGCTGGCTGGCGGCATCGCGTGGCCGATCTGGATCGCCGCCGGTTTCGTGCCGGTCGGCGCTGGCATGCTGGTCGTACGTCTCCTGCTGGCGACGATCGGCCACGCGTTGTCTGTACTGACGCGGCGTACCGTCATTGCGCTGCCGCCACTGTCGGGGCAGGAAGAAGCGCTCTGATGAGCTCCGTCGCAGCGCTCGTCCTGCTCTCCGCGTTGCTCCTGCTGGGCGCCCCGGTGGGCTTCGCGCTTGCGGTCGCCGGCTCCGTCGGACTGTGGTGGATCGGCAACCTGGACATGGTGCTCGGCGTCCTCCGGACGACGCCGCTCTCGTCGGTGAGCTCCTACGAGATGATCGCCGTGCCGATGTTCATCCTGATGGCGGAGTTCGTGATCCTCAGCGGGATCGCCAACAGCCTGTTCTCGGCGGCTACCGCATGGGTCGGCCGCATGCCGGGCGGCCTTGCCATTGCCACGGCACTCGCAGGAGCCGGATTCGGCGCGATATCGGGCTCAAGCACTGCGTCGGCGGCGACGCTGGCCGCGACGTCGATCCCTGCCATGCTCGAGCGCAACTACGAGCCGAAGCTCGCATGCGGAGTCGTTGCGATCTCCGGGACGCTCGCGATGCTCATTCCGCCAAGCGTGGCCTTGGTGCTGTACGGACTGATCGCCGACGTCGACATCGGGAAGCTCCTTATCGGCGGCGTCATCCCGGGCGTCCTCGTCACGTTCGCTATCGTCGCGACCGTATTCGCCCTGGTCTGGCAGGATCCTTCGCGCGCCCCGCCCGGGCGCCGGTACAGCCTGTGCGAGAAACTGCGCTCGACTGGCGTCGTCGGGCCGATGGCCGTCCTGCTCGCGGGTGTCACCGGGGTGATCTACACGGGGATCGCGACACCCACCGAAGCCGCGGGAGTCGGGGCGTTCGGCGCATTCCTGATCGCCCTGCTGTCCCGACGGGCGAGCGCCCGCACCGTGCTTGCCGCCGCGACGAAGGCGGGCCACGCGACGTGCATGATCTTGATGATCATCCTCGGCGCGCACGTATTCGGTTACTTCTTCACGCTCACCCAGGCAACCCAGGGACTCGTGGCGTGGGTGCGCGCACTTGAGATCGCTCCGTACGCTGTCCTAGCGTTCGTCGTTCTCCTCTACCTCGTCCTGGGCTGCCTGCTCGACCAGGTTGCGATACTGATCCTTACCGTCCCCATCCTGCTTCCGCTGGTTGTGAGCCTCGGGTTCGATGCCGTGTGGTTCGGCGTGCTGGTCATCGTCGTAGCGGAGGTCGGCATGGTGACACCGCCGGTGGGGCTCAACGTGTTCGTGGTGGCGCGCTACACCAAGCGGCCGATCGGCGAGATCTTCGGTGGCGTCTGGCCACACGTATTCGCGCACGTGGTGGTGATTGTCCTGCTCATCGCCTTTCCATCGATTGTCCTGTGGCTGCCGTCGACGATGAAGTGATCCAGCAACGGTCGGGGAGCTACGCCGGTTGTGAATGCACGGCGACGACGTCGGTGGCGACCCGTTCGGCCGTGCCGGCGGGGGTGTGGGGCCGCCACAATCGCTCTTCGAGCGTGCGCCACTGAGCACGCGCCGCCTCGATGCTCGCCCGCTTGACCGGTCCGAAGCCACGAATCTGCTCGGGGATGCGCGCTAGCGCGAGCGCCGCGTCGATATCCACGGTACCGAAGCTCGCGGCGATCCGCTCGATACTCGCGCGATAGTCCGCGACGAGTTGCCGCTCCTCACGACGTTCCGGAGTGCGTCCGAACGGATCGAACGCCGTGCCGCGCAGGAAGCGCAGTCTCGCCAGCACGCGGAACGCGGGGACGATCCAGCCGCCGAAGACGCGTTTGCGCGGACGGCCCTGGTCGTCGAGCGTGCCGGCTAGCAGCGGCGGGGCGAGGTGGAAGCGCAGGCGCGCGTCGCCCTCGAACTCGCACGCAATCGCCTCGCGCAGGGCAGGCGCGCAGTGCAGCCGCGCGACTTCGTACTCGTCCTTGTACGCCATGAGCTTGGCCAACCCGCGGGCCACGGCGTGCGTGAACGCGTGCGACGCATGACGGCTCGCCTCCGCGGCTTCGACGCGCAACACGAAGGCGCGATAGGCGCTCGCGTACGCGGCACTCTGATACGTGGTGAGAAGCTCGACCCGGCGCTCGAGGCAGCTTGCCAGCGTCTCGGCGCGCTGCACGCTGACCGCTTGCGCCGGCACCGCGGCTCGCGTGACCGCGGCCAAGTCCACGGCGGCTTGGCGGCCCCATGCGAACGCGGTCCGGTTGAGGTCAACGGCGACGCCGTTGAGCTCGATCGCCCGCAGGACCGCGTCGAGGGAAACCGGAATGAGGCCGCGCTGCCAGGCGAAGCCCAGCACGAGGAGGTTGGCGCCGATGGCGTCGCCGACCAGGCACGTGGCGAGCAACGTGGCGTCGATGAAGTCGCAGCGCTTCCCCACGGCCTCGGCGATGCGCGCGCGCGCTGCATGCGCGGGAAAGCGCCAGTCCGGGTCCTGCGCGAACTTGCCGGTGGGCTGCTCGAACGCATTGACGAGGGCGAAGGTGTGCTCGGCACGCATCTTCGCGATTGCATCTGGCGCCGCCGCGGTAAGCATGTCGCAGCCGAGCACGAGATGCGCTTCGCCGGTCGGGATGCGCTGTGCCCGCAGCGTGGAGGCCTCAGGGCCGATGCGCACGTGCGAGGTCACGGCGCCGTTCTTCTGCGACATGCCGGTCATGTCGAGCACCGACACTGCCTTGCCGTCCAGGTGCGCGGCCATGCCGAGCAGCGCGCCGATCGTGATCACGCCCGTTCCACCGATGCCCGTGATGAGGATGTTGTGCACGCTGGTGGTGTTGGGGATCGCGGGCGGCCGCAGGG
>JADLEZ010000235.1 GCA_020845855.1 Burkholderiales bacterium | reverse complement strand
GGCATTGCATGGACACCGGAACCCGGTGCGGCTATCGTCGATGGACACGATCCGGTCCTCATCTGGCGGGCCTGCGCCGGACGCCCGAGAAGCCGCCCGGACGACTGGCGCCCACCCCTTTTTTGAAGCCTCGTCATGTACAAGCTACCCTCGTCTTCCCTCGCGCTCGCCTTGGCGACCGCCCTCGCCGCGGCTCCGGCCGCCACACTCGCCCAGCCGGTGAAGATCGTCAACGGGCGCGCCCAGGTCATCGAGACGCTGAAACCCGCGTGGGCGTCCAAGTGAGCCCGCAGGGCTGCCCCAAGGGCGAATCAGCCCCTTGCGCCTCCGCGCGGAGGGTAGTCCAGTGACCGCCCCGCTTGCGGGTCGGACCGCGATCGTCACCGGCGCGGCGCGCGGCATCGGACTCGGGATCGCGCAACGCCTCGCCCGCGACGGCGCCGCGGTGGCGATCTGGGACCGCGACCTCTCGCCATTCGACCCCAAGGCTGCCGGCTTCGAGCCGGCGGCGCTGGTCGAGGTCGACGTCGCGGAACTCGCCTCGGTCGAGCGCGCCCACGCGCAGACGATCGCGTGCAGCGGCCGCATCGACATCCTGATCAACACCGCCGGCATCAACGGGCCGGTGGCGCCGACCTGGGAATACCCGCCCGACACTTGGCACAAGGTCCTGGCCGTCAATCTGACCGGCGTGTTCCATTGCTGCCGCGTCGTCATCCCAACGATGAAGGCGGCGAGCTACGGCCGGATCGTCAACATTTCGTCGGCCGCCGGCAAGGAAGGCGTGCCGGGGATCGCCGCGTACGCGGCGGCGAAGGCCGGCGTCATCGGCTACACCAAGTCGATCGCGCGCGAGCTGGTCGGCAGCGGCGTGCTGGTCAACTCGCTTGCCCCGGTGATCACCGAGACCGAGCTCTTCCGCGAAATGACCGCCGAGCACATCGCGTCGTCGAAGGCGAAGATCCCGATGGGGCGCTTCCTGACGGTCCCCGAGATCGCCGCGATGGTCGCCTGGATCGCCGGGCCCGAGTGCACGTTCTGCACCGGGTTCACGTTCGACCTCTCCGGCGGGCGCGCGACCTACTGACCGGCCGCGGGCTCGCGCTTTTCCTCCGAGGGCCCGAACACGAACGAGGGAAAATGGAAACGACCGTGATCGAACTCGGCATCGCGCACCTGCCGCTGCTTGACCTGGGGCCGCCGGAGCTCTTCGACGTCGCCGCGCGCGCAGGCTACCGCCGCACCGGCCTTCGCATGTACGCGGCGGCGCCGGGCATCAAGTTTTATCCGGTCGCCCTCGGCGACGCGAACGCGTTGCGGCGCCGCGCAGCGGACGCAGGCGTGGCGATCTTCGACGCCGAGTTCATTCCGCTGTCGAAGGACCTGCGCCCCGAAGCGCTCGAAGGCTGGATGGAGGCCGCGGCGGCGCTCGGCGCGAGCCGCGTGAACTGCGGCGCCAGCGGCGACAACCCTGATCCGGGGCGCAATGCCGAGTCCTTCGGCGCCTTGTGCGACATCGCCGCCCGCCACGGACTCGAGGTCGACATCGAGTTCATGCGCTTCCGTCCCCCGATTGCCTCGATCGCCGACGCCGCCGAACTCGTGACGCGGGCAGGGCGGCCCAACGGAAAGATTCTCGTGGATCTCCTCCACGTCGCCCGCTCCGGCGGAACGGCCGGCGATCTCGCGCGGCTGCCGGCGTCGTTGATCGGCCACGTGCAACTGTCCGACGCTCCGCTCGCTTCCCCGTCCTACGACGCGTTACCGCAGGAAGCAAGAGAGCGACGGCTGCCGCCGGGCGAAGGCGAGCTGCCGCTCGTCGAGATGATGAACGCGCTGCCCGCGGGCGTGCCGCTTTCCACCGAGTCGGTCACGCTTCGCAGCCTGCCGGAACTGTCGCCATTCGAGAGCGCCAAGCGCGCGCACGCCGGCGCGATGCGCGTGCTGTCGCGGTGGCGCCCGCGCCCGGCACGATGAGAATCTGCGAGGGATCTGCTTTTCGCAACTCGCTGATTCGGCGCAAAAGCGGATCCCTCGCTCCGCTGAAGGATGACACCGGATTGGGAATACGGTCGCGGAATTCAACAAACTGCTACTAGGCATCCTGCGTCGCGAACGCCATCGCCCCGACCTCGCGATCGCGCAGCGCAGCACCCACGGCACGCAAGCGATCGACTTCGGCATCGCCGAGAACCGCCGCGGCGAGCGTGCGTGCCCGATCCGTCGCCGCGGCCTCGTTTGCTTCGCGGATTTCGTCGCGCGCGGCGTACATCGCCTCCGAGTAGCCGACGAGTTGCGCCGCGGCGCGCGGGCGGCGCTCGAGCGCGGCCAGGAGTGCCAGGTACGCCGCCGCTGCGTGCCGCAGGTCGAAGGCCGGCGCTTTCTCCCATGCCGCGTCCGCGATGGCGCGAGCCTGCGTGCAGTCGTCGATCGCCAGCAGTGCCGCCATCAGGTTAATGCGGGCGAACGCCAGCGCATACTCGTGACGGGTGCCCCGCAGCCACTCGACGAGCGCGGCGCCGGAGCGTGCCGCGGCACGCGCATCACCGGCCGCGAGCTCGGCATCGATGAGATTTCCGGCCGAGATCGCGGCATATCTTCCGGTGATGCTTCCGCGCTGGCGGTCGAGCATCACCAGCCGGCGGCCGCGCGCGAGGGCGTCGCCAGTGTCGCCGGCCATGCGCGCGACCCACTGGCCGGCCTCGGCGCCCCAGAGCAGGCGCTGCGCGGGCCACGCGGGATCCTCGATCACCTGTGCTTCGTCGAGGAGCGCACGCGCCGCGGGCAAGTCGCCGCCTTGCGCGGCAGCGCTCGCGCAGCGGGCCAACGCATGGTACAGCGCAAAGCGGTCGGCTTGCGCGCCGTCCAGCCGTCGTGCAAGACGCAACGCCTGCGCGGCGGCCTGGCGAGCACGGTGCTTGTACGTGTCCGCGAACGCGCAGCTCAGCTCGATCCACACCTGGAATTGCAACGCCTCGGGCAATGCCGGATCGAGCCGGTTCTCGCATGCGAAGGCCAGCGCCATGCGCTCGGCGTGCAGCGACGGCGGTAGCGCACGCAACAGCGTCGCGGCGACGCGCAGCTCGACGTCGGCATCGCCTTCGCGGCGCGCCCACTGCACGGCGTCGCGGGCGTTGTCGAAATCGCGCTCGCGCTGCTGCATCCACTCGTCGGCGCCGACGCGGCCGCTGAAGTACTCCGCGTAGGCCGCATCGAAGATGGCGGCGATCGCGGTCGCATGCCGGCGCTGCACGAACGCGTGCTCGCCGGCCGCCGCAAGACGTTCGAGCGCAAACGCACGCGGCGATTCGAACAGGCGATAGCGCGGCGCCCCCTCGTGCGGGATCGACAGCACGCTCACCAGCGAGCGGTCGACCAGCGTGTCGAGGGCGTCGAGCACCGCCCAGCGGTCGACCTCGCCGTCGTCGGCCGCCACCGTCTCGATCAACTCCAGCGACGCGCTGCCTGCGACCACGCCCAGGCGCCGGAACACCTTCTGCTCGTGCGGCGCCAGCAAGCCGTGACTCCAATCCAGCGCGGCGCGCAGCGTTTGCTGCCGCTCGGGCGCGGTGCGGTCGCGATTCGCAGTCAAGAGCTGCAGGCGATCCTGCATGGAAGCGAGCAGCGCCTGCACGCCCAGCGCCGGCGCGCGGGCCGCCGCGAGCTCGATCGCCAGCGGCAGGCCGTCGAGCGCCCGGCAGATCGCGATGACCGCCGCGACGTTGGTCTCGCCGAGCGCGAAACGGCCGTCGATCGCGCCCGCGCGTTGCGCGAACAGCGCCACCGCGCCATGCCCGAGTGCCTGCGCCGCGGGCAGCGTCGCCGCCGGGACGGACAGCGGACCGAGCCGCAACACGCGTTCGGCGGCAAGCCGCAACGGTGCCTGGCTGGTAGCGACGATGCGCAGGCCGGGCGCGGCATCGACCAGGGCTTTGACCAGCCGGGCGACGGCGTCGAGCAGATGCTCGGCGTTGTCGAGCGCGAGCAGCAGCGCCAGCGGCGCGACCGCGCTCGTGAGCGCAGGCAGCGGCTCGCCGTGACCGGCTTCGACGCCGAGCGCGCTGGCGACCGCGCCCGGCAATGCGGCGGGCTCCGTCACCGACGCGAGATCGGCCCAGCACACTCCTTGCGGGTACGCGCTGCGCCGTGCGTGCAGCAGATGCTGCGTGAGGAGCGACTTGCCCATGCCGCCCGCGCCGACGACGCTGACCAGCCGGTGCTTGTCGATCAGCGCGCCGAGCGCATCGATCTCGTGCGCGCGGCCGAGCAGCGCCGGCAGCTCGACGGGGAGGTTCGTGCGCAACGAGGGGGCAGGGTGCAGCGGTCGCGGGTCGCGCGCCATAGGCTCGGCGCGAGCGACGAAGCGGTAGCCGCGCCCCGGAATGGTGGCGATCACCGGCTCGCCCAAAACCTTGCGTAGCGCGCTGACTTGCGCGGCGAGGTTGTTCTCCTGCACTACGAGGCCAGGCCACACGAGGTCCATCAGCGCGCGCTTGCCGACCAGTTGGCCGGGACGCTCGGCGAGCGCCAGCAACACGTCGAACGCGCGCGCACCGAGGGCGACCGGCTCGCCGCCGGCGAGCAGGCGACGCTCACCGGGCCAAAGCTCGAAGCGGCCGAACCGCAAGGGTTCTGATGCCCCCGGCGTGGTCATTGGGCAGGGCGAGGCGCGAAGTGAGACCGGTACGCAAGCTTAGCAGCGTCCGGTTCATCACTTTGGAGAATTTTTCACGCTCGTTTCAAGACGACGCGCACGCAATGCCGGACAGTGCGCGGCGTCGATTCGCGGTTCCCTCAACGTACCTCCAAAGGATAATCGAGATGACCTTTTTCAGAAGCCCGGTGCAACGCCTCTGGCTTGGCGCGCTCGGCGCCGCACGCGCGAACGGTGTCACGCTGGCGATGGTCGCCGCCCTGGTCGCGGTGACCGCGGCGCGGATGGTCGCCGCGCCCGCAGCCGACGGAGCGGAGGCAGCGGTCGTCCTGCTCGCTGCCCTCGTGTCGAGTATCGCCGGCTTCGCGTTCGCCATCATTGCCGGCAGTGCGCTTGCCTGGCTGCAGATCGACCCGGTGCAGGCGGTGACCACGATGGCGCTGTGCTCTATCGCCATGCAGGCCTATGCGGTCTGGCAGTTGCGGGCGTCGATTCGCTGGCGCGTGCTTGTCCCGATGGTCGTCGCCGGCGTGCTGACCACACCGCTCGGCGTCGCGCTGCTGATGCGCATCGATGCCAGGCTCTACGCGGCCGTGCTCGGCGCCCTGGTCATCGGCTACGGCGCCTACCTCCTGCTGCGTCGCGAGGCACGGGCCGTGCGCGGTATGGCGTGGCACGATGCGCTCGCCGGCGGGCTGGGCGGCGTGATCGGCGGGCTGTCGAGCGCGCCGGGCCTCGCCGTCACCATCTGGTGCTCGATGCGCGGCTGGGACAAGGAGCGGCAACGGGCCGTGTACCAGCCGTTCATCCTCGCGATGCAGCTCGTGACCGTCGCGTGCCTGGCGTGGAGCGCTCCGCCGCAAGCCGACGTGTGGCGGCACGCGAGCTTCGTGCCGTTCGCGTTGCTGGGCGCGATCGGCGGCTTCGCGCTGTATCGCCGCCTCGGCACGCGGCAGTTCCACGCAGCGCTCGGCGTGCTGCTGATCGCTTCGGGAACGGGGTTGCTGACGCGCGCGTATTGACCGCGCTCAGCGACCGGGGGCGGCGAGCGTCCGGTACCCCGCCATCAGCGGTGGATGCATCGACGCGCGGGGCTCGCTGGCATGCGAGTCCCCCGGCCGCCCCCCGGCTCGACTGTCCCGGCAGCACGACGCGACCGCGATGCTGCTCGAGGAAGCGGCCGTCCCTGCCGATCAGCGTGAGCTAAGCGCTTCCTTTCCGTGCGCGCACCCGCTGCGCCGTCGCCGCGCGCGAAGTGTCGGCGAACAGCGCCGCGCACACGGAGCGCAGCCACCGGTTGCCCGGATCGTTGTGGTAGCGCGCGTGCCAGTGCTGCTTGATGAGGAACGGCGCGATCTTCACCGGGCACGGCGCGAGGCGCAGCGACCCGATGCGCGCGAGCGTCTCGCCGATCATGCGCGGTACGGTCGCCACGAGGTCGCTCGCCGACAGAATCGTCGCGAGTCCGAGGAACCCCGGCAGCTCGAGGCGCACCTCGCGCTCGACCTTCTGTGCGCGCATGGCGGCGTCGATCACCGAATAGCCGGAGCGCGACAGGATCGACACGTGTACCTCGGCGCGGTACTCGCGCAGCGTCAGCGACGCGCCCACACGCGGATGCCGCGAGGAATACAGGCACACGAAGTCCTGCGCGTAGAGCGTCTGCTGGTAGAAGCCGGCCTCGAGATCGGGGATGAAGCCGATCGCGAGGTCGGCCTCCCCCGACTCGAGCTGCCGTGCGGTGTCGTCGCCGATGTTGTCCGCCTCGAGCGTGACGCCGGGGGCCGCGGAGCGCGTATGCGCAAGCAGCCGCGGCAGGATCGTGATGTGGCTCGCGTCGGTCATGCAGATGCCGAAGCTGCGCTTCGCCGTTCGCGGGTCGAACGTGGGCTCGCCGCCGGCGAGGCCGTTCAGAAGCTCGAGCGCCGCACGCACGCGATCGATCAGCCCGTCGGCGCGCGGGGTCGGCAGCATGCCGCCGCCG
>JADLEZ010000234.1 GCA_020845855.1 Burkholderiales bacterium | reverse complement strand
GTCACGAACAGGTCGAGGTCCGCTCCCTGGTACATGAGCGGCACGCGGATCGCGCGCAGGTCCCCGCGCAACTGCAGCGGCAGGCTGTAGGGCGAGAACACGAGTGCGGCGCGCAGGCGCGGATCGTGCCAGTCCTTCCAGGCGCCGGTCATCGCGAGCGCCACGTAGCCGCCGAGCGAATGGCCCGCGATGCCGATGCGGTCGGGCGCGATGGCGTCGCGCAGCGCGGGATCGCGCAACATCGCATCGAGCACGTTGCGCACGTCGTCGCGGCGGTCGATGTAGCTGCCCGCATTCCAGGCGCCGGGATCGAGAAGCGGCGGCGGCGCCGTCTGCGGCCTTGCCGGGCGGCTGCCGTCGGTGCTGCAAAACGACGCGTCCGCATGATCCGGCGCGACGACCACGTAGCCGTGGCGGGCCAGTGTCTCGGTGAAAAACGCGGACTGGATGCCGCAGCCGCCCAGTCCGTGGGAGAACACGACCAGGGGGAAGCCGCCGCAACTCACGAGCGGCGGCGCGCCGGGTGCAAGCGTGCTTGGCATGCCGTCCGCGTACACGGTGCTGCGCTCGCTCGCCAAAGTCGGGTACCACAATGCGGCAGTGAGCCGGCCGACGCGAACGACGCGATAGCCGACGTTGAACGGCGCCGCGCAGGGCGAAGCCGCGACGCGTTCGGAGCGGGATTGCGCGCGCGCGGGTGCGGCGGCGAGCGCGGCGGCAATGGCGGCCAGCAGGATAAGGCGGGTCACGCCCCAAGCAACTCGCAGCGCTATCCGCCGGCGGCTGGCATCGCCACCGCGACTTCCCGCCGCCGCGCCGCGATCTGCCGCGCCAGCACCGGAATCACCATGGCCACCCCTATCGCGGTGCTCACGATCCCCGGCGCGATCATCAGGATGGCCGCGGCCGCGCAGACGATGCGTTCCCACATCCGCATGCGGGTGAGCATGTAGTTCGACAGCGCCGTCGACAGCACCGTGATGCCCAGGATGCAGCCGGCGAACGCGACGCCGAACTCGTACCATGAGAAATTCTGCACCTTGATGAGCAGCGACGGCGCGAACACGAACACGAACGGCACCAGCACCTTGCCCAGGCCCAGGCGGAACGCGGTGTTGCCGGTCTTGAACGGATCCGAGCCCGCCATGCCGGCCGCCGCGTAGGCCGCGAGCGCCACCGGCGGCGTGATGTCGGCGAGCACGCCGTAATAGAACACGAAGAAGTGCGCGACGATCGGCTGCACGCCGAGCTGCACCAGCGTGGGGGCGGCGACGGTCACCATGATGATGTAGTTGGCGGTGGTCGGGATGCCGCAGCCCATGAGAATGCACACGAGGCCGGTCATTACCAGCGCGGCGATGAGCGTCAGAGTCGTAAGGTCGCCCCAGCCGCCCGGCAGCACGGCCAGTACCCCCGTGGCGAGATACTGCGCCGCCGAGGTCACGATGTACGAGACCTTGAAGCCGACGCCGGTGAGCGTCACCACGCCGATGACGATGCCCACCGTCGCGGCCGCCGCGCCTACCGCCAGCGCGTACTTGGCGCCGAGCTCGAAAGCGGCGAGGATCGCCATGCGTCCGATGCGCGACTCGCGCCCCAGCGCGCGATGCACGAGCGGCACCGCGGCGACCATCACCAGGAACAGCCACACGCCGTGGTCGCCGAAGGCGCGCGTGATGAGCGCGACGAGCAGGCCGTGGGACACGAACAGCGCCGCGTACTGCATGGCCGTGGTGCCCCGGCGCGAGGTGAACAGCCCCACCAGGATGCACGACGAGATCCCGGTGAACGCGGCGAGGTAGGGCGTGTGGCCGTTGACGATGATGCCGACGAGCAGCACGAGCGGGATCAGCGTCGGCCAGTTGGCCTTGAGTGTCGCCGGCAGGTCGGGGAGCTCCTCCTTGGTAAGGCCGCGCAGGCCCTTGTTCTTGGCCTCGAAGTGCACCTGCATGAACACGCCGAAGAAGTGCATGAACGCGGGCACGATGGCGGCGACGATGATGGTCGGGTACGGCAGGTTCAGGAACTCGATCATCAGGAACGCAGCCGCGCCCATGATCGGCGGCGTGATCTGGCCGCCGGTGGACGACGCGGCTTCGACACCGCCCGCGAAGTGGCGCGGGTAGCCCAGGCGGATCATCGCGGGAATGGTGAGCGAGCCCACCGTTACGGCGTTGGCGACCGACGAGCCCGACAGCATGCCGAACAGCGCCGAGGCGAACACCGACACCTTGGCAGGGCCGCCGGCGTAGCGGCCGGCGATCGACGACGCGATGTCGATGAAGAGCTTGCCCAAGCCGATCGCGGTCGCGAGCACGCCGAACAGCACGAAATGAAACACGTAGGTCGCGACCACGCCGATCGCGATGCCGTAGATGCCCTGGCTCGTGAGATACAGGTGGTTGACGAGGCTCGACCACGGCGCTCCCGAGTGCTTCAGCATGCCGGGAAAGATCGGCCCGGCGAGCGCGTAGAGCATGAACACGAGCGCGATGATCGGCAGCGGCCAGCCCATGGCGCGGCGGGTCGCTTCGAGCAGCAGCACCACCAGGATGCTGCCCAGGACGACGTCCTGCGTGGTCGGGTTGCCGACGCGAAACGCGAGGTCGTCGAAGATGTAGGGAACGTACAGGACCGACGCCGCGACGGCGAGCGCCAGGATCCAGTCGTACCACGGAACGCCGCCGGGATTGAGCGGACCAGGCTTCGGCGGGTGGTCGAGCAGCGCCTTGCGCAGCGGAAAGACGAGGAAGACGAGGCCCAGCACGAACGCCATGTGCACGCCGCGATGCGTCGTCTCGCGCAGGAGGCCGAAGCCCGCCGTGTAGTAATGGAAGCACGACAGGACGATCAGCAGCGAGGTGACGAGGAGCGCCGCCGGGTGCCACACCGGGCGGAACCGCATCTCGGGGTCGTACTTCTCCTCGAGCGCGCGGGTCGTATCAGTCATTCGAAAAGGCGGAAATGACGGAAATGGGGACGTACCCCATTTCAAGGCAGAAATGGGGACGTACCCCTTTTATGGCGAGAATGGGGTCAGACTCTATCTAACTGTCATATGACGTTTGGATCGAGTCTGACCCCAATTACCGCTACTTCAGCAGGCCTGCCTCGCGATAGAACTTCTCCGCTCCCGCATGGAACGGGATGCCGGCGCCCTCGGTCGCGTGCTCGCGGGTGATCGCCTTGCCCTTGGCGTGCCCGCTGTCGAGAAGCTTGCGGGTATTGGCGTTCCAGGTGGCCTTGGTGATCTCGTAGATCAGCGCGTCGGGCTGTTTCGCCGACGTGACCCACTGCGCGCCGACCGCGATGGTCTTCACCTCACCCACGCCCTTGTAGGTGTTCGCGGGAATGGTGTCCGGCGCGAAGAAAGTGTACTGCTTGCGCATCTTGTCCACTTCGGGTCCGGTCACCGGCACGAGGTCGATGCCGCCGCCGGCGGAAGCGAGCTCGGAGATGGCGCTCGTGGGATAGCCGCCGACGAAGAAGAACGCGTCGAGGCCGCCGTCGCGCAATTTGTCGCCCGCCTGGTTGGGCTTGAGGTATTCGGGCTTGATGTCCTTCTCCGAGATACCGAACGCGGCGAGGATGATGCGCGCATCGACCAGCGTGCCCGAGCCCGGCTCGTCGAGCGACACGCGCTTGCCCTTGAGATCGGCCACGCTCTTGATGTTGGCGTCCTTGCGTGCGACGACGTGGATCGTCTCCGGATACAGGTTCGCGATGAGGCGCAGGTCGGCGACCTTCGGCTTGCCTTCGTACACGCCCGTGCCCGTGTACGCCCAGTACGCGACGTCCGATTGGCTGAAGCCCGACTCGAGCGAGCCCGACTGGATGCCGTTGATGTTGGCGACCGATCCGTTGGACGCCACCGCGGTGGCCACGACACCCGGCGCGCCGCAGCTGCCGCCCGCGTCGCAGGCCCGCGAGCCCGGCGGATTGGAAATCGCGTTGGCGATGAGGCCGCCGATCGGGTAGTAGGTCCCGGCGGTGCCGCCGGTGCCGATGCGGAAGAACTTGATGTCCTGGGCGAGCGCGGCCGTAGCGCCTGCGGCCAGGAAGCCGGCAACGAGCGCGCCGGTCAGGAGCTTGGAGCGGGTCATGGGTGTGCCTTTCGGGTCAAGGGGGCAACCCGTTAGTCTAGCAGCCCGGGGTGGTCGATAAGAAGGATTAGCGCCAAGCCGGCGCCTGCTACGGCTCGATGGGATTCACCCACTTGAGGCCGCGAAAGCGAGCGAAATCGCGGTCGGTCGTGTGCAGCGTCGCGCCGTGCTCGATCGCGAGCGCGGCGAGGGCCGCATCCATGACCAATGGCCCTACCGCCTGACCATCGCGCATGACTTCACGCAGGATCTCCCAGTACCGCTCCCCCGGCTCCACGATTCCCGCGGCCGGTTGCGCGAGCCACGACGACACCGCCTGTTGCGCCTCGCCCGCCGACAGCGGGCGCTCGAAGGCGCGGGCGTTGGTGGCAATCCGTATGAACGCCCACAGCGTCAGCCAGGCGAAGCGAACCATCTCAGGTCCGGAGAGCGTCCTCTCGAGCCATTCGCGGCTCGCCGCGTGCTGCGGCGCCCGGGAGTGATAGGCGTACAGGAGGAGGTTCGCGTCGACCAGGATCACCGGTGGCGAGGCCCTTCGATCTGCTCGAGCACTTCGGCGATGTTGTCGAAGCCGGGACCGGCTTTCGCCTCGCCCAGGTCACGCGTTTCGACCTTGAACGGGTCGCGACGCACGGCCTGCTTGCGCGTGGCGAGCCCCCGCCGCAGCGTCTCGTTGACCACCTC
>JADLEZ010000233.1 GCA_020845855.1 Burkholderiales bacterium | reverse complement strand
GTGCTCGAATGGTACCGAGCGCAGGGCACCGGATGGCAGACCCGAATGAACGCAGTATTGAAGGCGTTCCGGGATGCGACTGTCTAGCTTGCGGGGCCGCCCGCACATCCATGGAGAAGTACACCCCACCGCGTCCCACCCGCATCGTGCTCGGCGTGACGGGCGCCACATCGACGTCTCGCGCCGGGCCGATGCCATCGTGGTCGCCCCGGCGAGCGCCGATTTCCTCGTCAAGCTCGCCCACGCGCGCGCCGACGACCTCCTCTCCGCGCTGGGCCTCGCGCAAACCTACGTGCCGAAGCTGATGCCAAAAAAACGTAGTGGTGCCGGTGCTGAGCGCGGTAGCTTGAAGGCACGCCGAAGAACCCCGGCAACCACGCTCGCGCCTTGCGACGCGTCGTGGACGACTGCACCGCGCACCGCAAGCAACGCGAGGCTGACGACGCCGCCGAGGAGTAGCGCGATGGAATACACCTTCACCCTGAAATACCAGCTCGGCGCCGACGACCGCGGATTGGAGGCGCTGGTCGAGCGTCTGGGCGAAGCCGGCTGCCACGATGCCCTCGTCGGCATCGGGCAGCCGGGACGGCTGGCGCTGAAGTTCACCCGCGAGGCGGCCGATGCCGACACGGCCGTGCGCAGCGCGTTGGCCGACATGCGCCGTGCGGTGCCTTCGGCGAAGCTGATCGAGATGGCGCCCGATCTGGTTGGATCGACCGACGCGGCCGAGATCGTCGGTGTGTCGCGGCGGAACAGCGCAAAATCGCCGCCGACATAGAGCAGCGGCGCCGAATGTCGTTTGGCGAGGGCGTAGGCAAAGCAATCGCCGAAGTTCAGACCGCCTCGCGTGCCGAACCCCTTGCCGTAAGCCAGTCGTGCCATCATCGCCGAACGCGCAAGACGCTCGCCTGCGTGTCGCCCACCGCCTCGTCCCATTCCCGCTTCGTGATCGGGCGACGATCGAACCAATGGACATGGTCATGCACGAACGCTTGAACGCGCGCGACGTAGTCGCCCTGCGCTTGCCGTTCACTGCGCAGCCGCGACAGCCGCTCGCGCAATGCCTGCGTAATCGCGTCGATCATGGTTTCGCCGGTCACAAGTGACGCGTGTCACGCTCGTGGACCGTGCGCGCCGATGTCGATCAATCGTTCGATGCTCGGAGTGTAAACTCGTCCCTGCCCTTGCCCCATCGGCCGAACAGGCGAAGCAGCCCCTCCCCCACCCATGGACACCCCCCGCGTCTCACCCGCGTCATGCTCAGCGTGACGGCCGGCACATCGACGTCTCGCGCGGGGCCGACGCCATCGTGGCCGCCCCGGCCAGCGCCGACGTCCTCGCCAAGCTCGCCCACGGCCGCGCCGACGACCTCCTGTCGATCCTGTGCCTCGCGCGGGAACGCCCTTTGCTTGTGGCTCCTGCCATGAACCGGCAAATGTTGACCAATGCCGCCACCCAGCGCAACGTCGCACAACAGCGCGCCGACGGGGTCGCCATTCGCGCCACGGTCGCGGCGCGTCCCAATCCGCCCTACTGCGTCGGTTTTGCCGCCGAGAGCCAGGATGTCGAGTGCCTGGGCGAGGAGAAGCGGCGACCCAAGAAGCGGCCGCTCCGCATCGCCAACGGCGCGCACGACGCCTTCGGCAGCGACCAGAACGAGGTCACGCTCCTCGACGATGTCGGCAAGCAGCACCTGCCGCGGATGGGCAAGCTCGCGCTGGCAAGGGTGGTGGTGGGGGAGATCGGGCGGAGGCTTCGCACGTGACCGACGTGGCGCAAGGTGATGCGAGCGTCGAGGAGTTGTGTCAAGCCGGCAAGGAGTTCCTCGACCAGCGCAAGTTCGCCGAGGCCGAGTGGCAGTTCACGCTGGCGCGCGACCGTGCGCCCGACAACCCAGAGGTGTACTACTGCATCGGGCTCTTCTTCAACGACCTCGCCCGGCCCACCGATGCGCTGGTCGCTTTTGACCGCGCCGTCGCGCTCGACGACACGCACGCGAGGGCGCACAACAACCGCGGCGCCGCACTCCAGAAGCTCAATCGTTTGTCCGAGGCGGAGGCTGCGTTCCGCCGGGCGCTCGAACTCGCTCCCGACCAGGCGCTTCCCTACGCCAACCTCGCGAATGTCCTCGACCAACAGTTTCGCACTGCGGATGCACTAGCGGTCTACGACCTGGCGCTGAGCCGCGGGGTCGAGCCGGAGCTCATCGGCCAGTACCGCGCCGCCATCCTGGGCACCGCCGCAGGCCGCGCCCCGGATGCGTGGGTGACCTCGACGTTCGATAGCTTCGCCCCGACCTTCGACGAGCACCTGCGCAACCTCAACTACGTCGTACCCGGCGCCATCGCCGACCTGCTTTCCGGGCGCACACAACCCGGCCAGCGCCTGCTCGACCTGGGATGCGGCACCGGGTGGGTCGGTTCGGCACTTGCCGGGCGCGACCTGCACATGACGGGCGTCGACCTCTCCGAACGCATGCTCGCCCAGGCCCGCGAGCGCGGCGCCTACCAGGACCTGCAGGTCGGTGAGATCCACCACCACCTCGCCGCAACCGCTCCGCACTCGATCGACATCGTGTGCGCTGCCGACGTCTTCATCTACATCGGCGACCTGAAGGCGCTCTTCGATCACGTCCACCGGGTCCTGCGCCCCGGCGGCCTGTTCGTGTTCTCGATCGAGGAAACGAGCGCTGGGGACTACACCCTCCAGAACACCGGAAGATATGCGCACTCGCGAGCGTACCTGCGGACGCTGGCCGGGTTTCGCTTCGCTCCGCTCGAGGACCGCGCCGGGGCGATCAGGATGGAGCAGGGCAAGCCGCTGCACGGGCGCGTGTTCGTGCTGCAGACTGCGTGACGCGCCGGCGTCATCCATAGTGCGATGACCATCGATCAGCAGGCCCCGACTTTCCCGCCGCGCATCCCTAAAAGCGAGTCGGGCCACCGGCAGGCGCAAACACATCCCGGCGCCCGCGCTACCGACGGTGGATCGTCGACGCGCATTGGCATAATTCCTGCCTCGTCAGCCCTATGAATCTCTCCACCGCCCGACGATAGACGGCCCCATTCGAGACACTCGCCCCGACAAGGCAGTAAGACATGCGTAATTTCAGCCTGCGCAAACGCGTCCTAGTAACCGGCGGTGCTGGATTCCTAGGCTCACATCTAATCGACGAGCTTCTATCGAATGGCGATGAGGTCATATGCGCCGACAATCTCTTCACCGGCTCGAAACTCAATCTGGAGCATTTGCACGGGCACCCACGGTTTGAGTTCATCCGGCACGATGTCACATTCCCCCTCTACGTCGAAGTAGATCATATCTACAATCTTGCGTGTCCGGCCAGCCCAATCCATTATCAGCATGACCCGGTCCAAACGACAAAGACAAGTGTGCACGGTGCGATCAACATGCTGGGCCTCGCGAAACGTGTTCAAGCCCGGATCTTCCAAGCAAGTACGAGTGAGGTCTATGGAGATCCGTCGATACATCCGCAGACTGAAGACTATTGGGGTAATGTCAATCCGATAGGGATACGCAGTTGCTACGATGAGGGCAAACGATGCGCGGAAACTCTCTTCTTCGACTACCATCGACAAAATGGGGTCGACATTAGGGTAGCTAGAATCTTCAATACATATGGCCCCCGGATGCACCCAAATGACGGGCGTGTCGTCAGCAATTTCATCTTGCAGGCACTTCGTGATCGCGATATAACCCTCTATGGTGACGGGCAGCAAACCCGTAGTTTCTGCTTTGTAGACGACTTGATTGACGGCATGATCCGCTTCATGAACCTTACCGGTGGATCAAGCGATCGTCGCACAGGCCCGCTGAACCTCGGCAATCCAGCAGAATTCACGATTCGGCAACTTGCAGAGGCGGTGTTGGATATCACTGGCTCTCGTTCCAAGATCGTAACCCGGCCCCGTCCTGCCGACGATCCAATGCAACGCAGACCAGACATCACGCAAGCGCGCGAGATTCTGGGATGGGAGCCTAAGGTAGGTCTTCGCGAAGGCCTCAAAAGGACGATCGACTATTTCGAGAGACTGCTGAAGCAGTCGCTGATCATCGCCTGAGTAATCCAAACGACCACCAACATAACTTAACCGTCGATTGTTACCTATGCTGGGAAGCGTCCTTTCTGAGTTGCATCAGGCGTGGCAACAAAAGCGCAATGCGGCGCGCATGAGCCGTGTCATCGTGAATGGGAGCCGCGACTCGGCTCCAACTGCATCGGTTGGCTGGCGCGTCTTTGGTAAAGCCGACAACCTACAAGCGCCTTTTGATGTCGCCGTGGTCATGCCAACGATAATTCGTCCCACGGTACTTACTGCCATCCAATCCGTCTTCGATCAGTCGCCCTCACTACGTGTTCAACTGCTGATCGGTATCGATGCCGCCCTGGCCCCGGATCGGGATCTCCTGAACCTGCTCCGCCACACCCCATCGCACGTCACCTCCTTCCTGTTTTATCCTGGCTACTCTACCTCCGTTCGGCACGGCGGCCCTCAACTGGCACGCGATGGTGGCTCGCTCCGGTCTGTCCTCACCTATCTCGCAAACGCGCGTCGGGTCGCATACCTTGATGATGACAATTGGTGGCACCCCGAGCATTTGACTACGCTGCTCGAAGCAATTGAAGGGCACGACTGGGCATTCTCTCTGCGCTGGTTTGTTCACCACCAATCACGCGAGCCGATATGCCCCGACATATGGGAATCGGTCGGTCCAGGCGAGGGGCTATACGCTGCTAGATTCGGTGGCTGGGTCGATCCAAACTGCTTGATGTTCGACAAAATTGCATGCGATGGCGCAGTGCGATGGTGGTGCACGCCCTTGGCCGAAGACGCGAAAGGAATGAGTGGGGATCGCCGTGTCTACGACTATCTCCAGCATCAAGGCCCACCTGGCAGCACGCGCCGCCCCACCGCCTTCTACGCCCTCCAGCCGGACGACATTATGCACACCACAAGAATCAAGATGATGGGCACCGCATACTCCGAGGTAGACCGCAGGGCAAAGCAATTACGGACATAGGCACGCACCTCCCCCGCGCCAATTCCTGGGACGACGTCACTCTGCCCCATCCCCAACTATAGCGAAGACAATGGAGTCGACATGGCTGTAGCAATCGTGACGGGCTCGGGCGGTCTGGTGGGCGCCGAAGCCGTACGGATGTTTCTGTCGCGCGGCCTAAGCGTGGCGGGGATCGATAACAATATGCGCAGCGCCTTCTTTGGCCCATCAGCGAGCACGCAATGGCAGGTTGATCTTCTCAAGAGGCGTTCCGGATATCTCCACCATGAGATCGACATCCGCGACAGAGACTCGATAGAACAGCTATTCAGCCATTACGGAAAGGACATTGCGGTAGTAGTGCACTGTGCCGCACAACCTTCGCACGATTGGGCCGCACGGGATCCAATCGCTGATTTTACGGTAAACGCCAACGGGACATTGATCCTGCTCGAGGCGACACGCGTTATGGCGCGAGAGGCGGTGTTCATATTCGTCAGCACAAACAAGGTCTATGGGGACCGACCGAACCATCTGCCACTGGTGGAACTCGGCACTCGATATGAGCTTTCATCCGATCACGAATGGCATTTGCACGGGATACCGGAATCGATGCCCATCGATCAAACCCTACATAGCGTGTTTGGTGCCTCGAAGGTCGCCGCTGACATAATGGTGCAAGAATATGGGTCATATTTCAAAATGCGCACCGCGTGCTTCCGTGGCGGATGTCTCACGGGTCCGGGGCATTCGAGCGCTCAATTACACGGATTCCTTGCCTACCTCATCCAGTGTGCAGCTACCGACACGCCATACACAATTTTTGGATACAAGGGTAAGCAAGTTCGCGACAACATCCATGTCTCGGATCTGGTTGAGGCATTTTGGGCATTCCTCCAACGCCCCCAGGTCGGAAGCGTCTATAACATGGGAGGCGGGCGTCATTCCAACTGTTCGGTTTTGGAGGCGATCGCGATGGCTGAGAGCCTCACCGGCCGGCCCATGCGATATGAGTATAAGGAAGATAGTCGAGTAGGGGATCACGTTTGGTGGATCAGCGACACACGCAAGTTCCAGTCTGAGTATCCAGATTGGAGCCAGCGCTTCGATATAAAGTCACTGATGGCTGACATCCACCACGGAATCTCCGCTCGGCTCGCCGCCTAACGGCCGTGAGTATTCCATATCACCGGATTCTCGTAACAGGTGGTGCGGGCTTCGTTGGATCGCGGCTCGCCCTCGGCTGCAGGGAAGCGTTTCCTGAACTGACAGTCATTGCGCTGGATAACTTAAAGCGCCGCGGAAGTGAACTGACGCTTCCCCGTCTCCGCTCTGGCGGAGTAGAGTTTCACCATGGAGACGTCCGCACGCTCGAGGACATAGAGCGTGTCGGCCCTGTCGATCTGATGATTGAATGCTCCGCGGAGCCTAGCGTGCACGCGGGCTACGGACAGAGCCCACAATATCTGATCAACACGAATCTTTCCGGCCTAACCAATTGCCTCGAGCATCTGCGGCGCACGGGGGGTGATCTCATATTTCTATCAAGCAGTCGCGTCTATCCAATTGGCCTCCTCCGAGCATTGCCATTGGTTCGTGACGCTGACCGGCTGACCCTTGCGAATGGCACATCCGGCGACGGGTGGTCGCCCGCCGGCATCAGTGAAGATTTCCCTCTGCGCGGTTCCCGATCCCTCTATGGAACAACGAAACTGGCCGGGGAGTTGCTCATCGAGGAATATCGCTCCCTTTACGGGCTGCGCGCGGTGGTCAACCGATGTGGAGTCATCGCGGGTCCATGGCAAATGGGCAAAATCGACCAGGGCTTCGTCGTACTTTGGATGGCTCGTCACATGTACGGCGGACGACTCTCTTATACGGGATTCGGCGGCAACGGGCTGCAGGTCCGCGATATTCTTCACGTCGATGATCTGCTTGATCTCATCATGATTCAGGCCGCATCCGGAAGCCGCGTCGATGGCTGCACATTCAATGTCGGCGGCGGCACCGACGTGGCATCGTCACTCGCAGAGCTCACAAGATCCTGCGCCCAGATTACCGGCAATTCGATCGATGTGTCGCACGTTGAAGATACCAAGCCTGCCGATATCCCTTGGTACATCAGTGACAACACGCTAATCTCACGCACACTCAACTGGGCACCGACGCGCGGTATCGGAACGATTCTCGGCGATATCGCTCGATGGCTCCGCGATCACCGCGCCGAATTAGAGCCAATCCTGGCATAGAACATGCGTTTCTTCTACGCCGATCCAGGCCTGCTCAATAATCAGAGCCATCATGCGAACTCGTGCCGATGCATCTGTCGGGAATTGCGCGCCCTTGATTTGCATGTCGTAATCTTAGGTTGCCTCGGGATAGATCCCGGCCTCCGCGTGGAACTGGGAGCAACTCCCTTCTTCGACGGATATACCTATTCGACGTTCAGCGACGGCGATCCAATCTGCGGCCCCCTAAACGCATTCAAGAACTGGGCATGGATCACCGCTAACAACCTCTCTCGCCTCATGAGTATTGGTGCCGAGGATGTCCTCTATCTGAATTCGGCCCAACCTCCTCAATTTATGGGTGTCATACAGTGGTGGAAAGCCATTCCCGAGTCTGAGCGACCCCGGGTTGTCGTGGAATTCGGCACAGATCCCGGGGTCGACGTTTTACGTGTCGATGATGCTGGCGACCCAACGTACCAGTTGCGAGACTACCGCGTGGATCCCCGGCCCATGCTCTATCGCTTCGCGGCCCGCCACCTCGCGGCAGAGGATCGCACTCGCTTCCATGTCGCTACATTTGACGACGTCACTTCACGCGTATTCGGGTCGGTTCTCGATTGGCCCGTGCACACGCTTCCGCTGCCGCAGGATCAACATCTTCCAGTCAGGAGTCGCAAGGGGACGCGGCCGATTACCATCGGCGTGCTCGGGCACCAGCGCCCTGATAAAGGATTTCAGCTGATCCCAGCTATCGTCCGAGATCTCCTCGCATCTGAGAGGAATATTCGCATCCTGGTTCAGAACAGCGTGCCGAGTGACATGGCAGACACGCAAGATGCGATCCGGCATATTTCCGACTCCGACTCACGCGTCTCGCTCGACGAGGGACCCGTGGGGGCAGAGCGCTGGATAGACCTCTTACGCGAATCAGACTTGATGCTCTGCCCGTACGATCCGATAAGATATATTGCGTCCTACTCTGCCGTCGCAACTGACGCGGTTGCCAATGCCATCCCACTCGTGGCTCCTGATGGCACATCACTGGCCCGCCTGATCAGGAAATACGGGGATTGCGGCGTCATCTATGCGCAGAATAGTGTCGAGAGCATTGTTGCCGCGACTCGCTACGCGCTCGCGCATTTTGACGTACTCGCGGATAGGGCCGACGAGGCCGCCTCCCGGTGGGCATCGACCATGGGTGCCGCAAACACCGCGCACGAGCTACTGGAAATCACGGGCCGGCGGGAAGCCGGGTTACGAGCCTCTTACAGATCCGGGAGATTACTTTGAGAATCCTGTTCAGCAACCCTCCTTGGTGGACCGATCAACGCACTGGGACGGATGCCCAAGGAAAACCGATTAGGGCCTATGGCGCTGGCGTTCGCGCCGGATCGCGTTGGCCGTTCACCTATTATTTGGACACTCCACCCGGACAATTTAGATTTGGCCAGTACTTACCATACCCATTCTTCATGGGATATGCGGCAACTTATGCCGAGCGTGAGACTGGCGGCGAGATTGTCTTTCGAGATAGTATCGCACTGCGCGAATCGTACGATAGTTATATTGAATTCGTGCGAACCCAGCCCTTTGATTTCGTCGTCATCGAGTCTGCGTCTCCCAGCTGGGAGCACGACAGCGACCTCATCAAGCGAATCAACGCGGAGTGTCCGTGGACGAAGATAATCGTGACCGGGCCCATCGCATCGCAAGCAGATGATATCTTGAGCAGACTGCCGGTGTATGCGTGTGTGCGCGGCGAATATGAGAAGGGCGTGGTGCGGGCGGTCGACGGTGAGAGCGGCAAGATCGAGTTCGACATGCTCACGGTGGACGAGATGAATGCGGCACCGTTCCCGTATTTTGATGCGACCTACGCGCATCGATATTGGGATGGGAATCCGAAGGGAAGCGTCGCACCACAGGCGCATGTGTGGAGCAGTCGCGGTTGTCCGTACAAGTGCATATTTTGCGTCTGGCCTGCGACCATGACGGGCAATGACCCAGACGGCTTGGGCAAACGATCCGTGCGCCAATATAGCGCCGAGTACATGGAGGCATTCTTATTTGAACTCGTGGCCAACTATGGATTCAGGACGATCTATTTTGACGATGACACGTTCAATTTGGGGGATCGCCATGTAGAGCGGATGTGTGCCGTCATGCGACGTGTAGGGATTCCATGGTCTGCCATGTGTCGTGCGGACACGATTCGCCCTGAGCTTTGGCAAGAAATGAGGGATAGCGGGTGTTTCGGCGTAAAGATCGGCTTCGAGAGCGGAAACCAGTATGTCATAGACAGCATTGTCAACAAGCGGCTGAACCTCGAGAGAGCCCGCGAGACCGTGGGAGTTATCAAGAAGGCCGGCATGTCGGTGCATGGCACGTTTACCTACGGACTGCCCGGCGAGACGGTCGAGCAGATGCAGGACACGAAGCGCTATATCGCTACATTAGGGCTCGATACACTTCAGGAATCGGGGTGCGCTGAGATCGAGGGGACACCACTCCACACACTTTCTCAGGAGCGCTCACTGAGAAAGTATGTGGGCGCGAAATTGACGGATGACTATGTGCGCGAACGCGATGGTCGCGTCAAATTTGACCGTTTGTCGACCGTGATTCAGGTCCGATCTGAGAGGAAGGAAGGCTAGCGGGATCGCACGGACGTTGCGTACCTCGTGATCGAGCGCTTCGAGACATCAGATATAGCGTGCGCGCATGGCAGCGTCGACCTCGCGAGCCAAGGTGAGGTGCATGCCGGACGCGACGTCCGACCAGTTGTCTACCCGAGCCTGCCGAAAAATCCGCATCTTTGGATACCAAGCTGACGTCGACGACGTCGCGCCCCACCTCCACTCGCCTCCCACCTTCAGCATCAACCAGACCGGCACCCCGATCGCGCCCGCAAGGTGCACGACCGCAGTGTCGACCGATATCACGAGATCGAGGTTCGCGATTACCGTTGCCGTGTCGAGGAAGTCCCGGCAGTCGGGCATCGGATCGACAATCCGACCGGCCCACGCTCCGGAAGCAAACTGTGCGCTCGCGGGTCCCTTTTGCAGGCTGACCCACGAGACGCCCGCAACCGTGAGCAGCGGCGCGAGCATCTCGAGGTTGAAGTCGCGTCGCGCACGATCGTCGGCGGTGCTGTTGCCCGCCCAGACGAGCCCGACGCGCAACCCGGGCAGCGCGGCGATCACCGGCCACGCGGTTCTTGCCTCGCCCGGGAGATCGAGATACGTGGCATCGGGAAGGTCGTGAGCCGTGCTGCGGACGCAATGCGGCAGGCTCAGGGCCGGAACCCACAGGCCGGCGTCGCCGGGACGTGCCGCCTCCTTGACCGACATGACCTCCCCGACGCCCGCAATGCGCTCCGCGGCGCGGACGAGTTCCGGTGCGCAAACGACGGACACCTTTGCCGCGCCGAGGGCGCGCAGCCGCGGGACGTAGCGGAACATCATGAGCTGGTCGCCGAAGCCCTGCTCGCCGATGATGGCAACGTGACGGCCCGTGACGGGCTCACCTCGCCAGCGGCGCGCCGATTCGTCGCGTCCGAGCGAGCGAACCTCGTCGGTGAACCACGCGGGGATCGCCTCGAACCTCTTCTCGAAGAGGCTGAATCCTTCCTCGTACTTATCCTGCCCGAGCAGGGTGTGCGCGAGGCTGAAGGCGATGCCGGATGAAGCGGGCTCGAGTGCCCATGCCCGGCGGTACGACACCTCGGCGGCGGCGAGATCGCCTTCGGCCGCCTGGATGGCTGCGAGCTTCTGCCAGCCGGCCGTCCAACCCTGGTCCTGCGCAAGATGCCCGTCGAGTTCGGCCTGCGCCTCCATTGCCCTGCCTTGCGTGGCGAGCACGGTGGCGAGGTTGACGATCCCGTCGCGCCAGCCGGGTTGCAACGCCAACGCCTCCCGGCACGCATCCTCGGCATCGCGGTCCTGTCCCAATTCCGCGAGCGCCACCCCCAGCGCGCTCCACGCCGGCGCGTATCGATCGTCGACGACGAGTGCGCGGCGGAAGGCCGCTACCGCTGCCCCCCACTGCCGCCCCGCGAGCTGCGCGCACCCGAGATTCACCCAGAGCGGTGCGCTGTCCGGGCGGAGTTCGACAGCCTGTGTATATCGTGCAAGCGCCTCGTCGATCTTGCCCAGGCCCTGGAGGACGCTTGCCAGATGATTGAGAAGGTCGGCGTTGTGCGGCTCGACCGCAAGCGCCTGTTCGAAAAGAGCCAGCGCCTCGGCAGGACGCTCCTCGCGAAGCTGCGCCATCGCCTGCGTGACGATCGCGACCGCCGAGCTCGCCTCCCGCGTGGCGGTCTCGCCGGACGAAACGGATCGAGAATCGCGTCGCGAGCCCAAGCGACGCAGGGAGTCGACCACGGTGGACACGAGCGCCATTGGACAATGCCGCCAGGACGCACCGATGCGATCAGTTGGCCGCCAACCGCTTGGCGAGGTGCGCGGTCACCCGCTCGACGAACGGCTTCGAGTATCCGAGCTCGGAGAGCTTCCAGCGGAACACGTTGGCGAGCTTGGCCTTCCTGTAGATGCCGAGCTTGTGTTCCTTGTGAAACCGCACGGCGCGCGCCGTGAGACCCTCGGTGATCACCTCCAGTTGGTGCTTGGCCCCCGGATCGGTGCGCCCTTCCGACTTGGGTGGAAATCGGCGGCCCAGATCCTCGGCGAGCGCGGTGGCGAACTCGTCCAGTTCGCGAGTATTGACGAGCCCGAGCAGTCCCATGCTAATCGCTCCCCCAGCGCATATCGATCCTTCGGATAGCGGATTCTAGACCGCGACGGTGCCGCATGGGATCGCGAGTTATTCGAACTCGGCAAGATTCGCAAGGTATGTGCCACCGTCGACTTCCTCGGGCACGCCGAGAAGCGCGGTCGCGACCCGTCCGTCGAAGACATCGGTCGGCCACGCATTGAAGTTGCCAGCCCGGTAGAGCGGCGTCTCGACCCGCCACACGCGATAGCCGTGCGCACGCAGCTGGGCGACGAGGTCGGCGCGCACGGCGCCCTCCTCGACCGCAACCAGTACGCGCGGACGCCGCTGCCACAGCGTCGCCGACGCACCCTCGAGGATCGTTTCGGCGCCGGCTGACCGGATCTTGAGGAGATCGAGGCGATCGAGCCGCAGATGATCGATCGTGTGCAGAGGCCCGGACCGGGAAGCGCTCGGGTCGGCATCACCGGCGAGACCGCCGCGCGGCAGCGTTACCGCGTCGAGGAGGCGATTGGCCTCGAGGTTCTGCCGCAGCACGCGCGCGGCCGAGGGGTGCGATTCATAGACGAAGAGTTCGCCGCGCTCCCCGAGCATCCTGGCGAGCCACAACGCGTGGCTGCCCACCCCACTGCCCACCTCGAGCACCCACCCATCGATCGGCAGGAGCTGCGCGATGAGGTCGAGCTCGCCGACGAGGTACTCGCCGTAGCGCGCGAGCGAGCGCGCCTCGTCGTCGCGATCCGGCAGGAATTGCATGATGCCATCGCGCATTTCACCCACCCGCGGCACGCGGGCCGAGTTCCCCGGGGCTGGTGGCGCGATCGGCGATGGAGGAGGACCGGCAAGCAGTGATCGTTCGCCGGCGGCGATCCGCGCCAACCGGTCGGCGACGCGCGCCACGACCGGCGCCCATCCCGTGCCGTCGTCGCGGAAGAGATGCATGGTCGGATACCACGGCGTGTCTTCCCGATCCAGCATCCACCGGAAGTCCGGCAATTCAGGAAGCAGCAGCCACACGGGCTTGCCGAGCGCGCCCGCGATGTGGGCGAGTGCGGTGTCGACGGCGATGACGAGATCGAGCCGGTCGATCACGGCTGCGGCGTCGGTGAGATCGAGGAGCTCCGGGCCGAGCGGCGCCATCACCTCGTTCGGGGGAACGTGCGCAAGGTCAGCTTCGCGGATCTCCTTCTGCAGCGAGTAGAAGCGGACTCCGGGCAATCCCCACAGCGGTTCGAGGAGGTGTAGCGGCAGTGAGCGCCTGGCGTCCTGCGGATGCTTCGGATTTCCGGCCCAGACGAGCCCGACGGAAAGACCGTCATCCGCGATACGCCCGCGCCATTTCGCCGCCATTTCGGGTTCGACCGTCAGGTAAGGCACGGTCGCGGGAATCGACCCAACCGTGGTGCCGAACACGCGGGGAAGCGTCATGAGGCTCACGTAGCAGTCGAATCCCGTCGGAACCGCAGGTGTCTCCGCGACTTCAGCAACGTCCCGAAACCATGGGGCAAGCCGCCCCATTCCGGTTCGCACGTGCAGCATCACGCGCGCACCGAGTTCCGCGAGCGACGTCGCGTAACGGGCGAACTGCACGGCATCGCCGATCCCCTGCTCGCCACCGATGAGGATCGTCTTGCCTTGCAGCGCTTGGCCGGTCCAGTAGGGACAGGCGTAACGCGTGCGGTACGCGCGCATCGGTTCATCGTACCAGCGGAAGTCGTACTGGTCCCACCCAGCCTGATAGGCACCGGTCGTGAGCAGCGCGAGCGCGTAGCCGGTGTTGGCGAGCGCGTCCGGCTCGTCCGGCAGCACGGCCTCGGACAGCCGGATCGCCGCGCCGTACTGCCCCACCTCATAGAGTGCGACGACCTGCGCCGCGATAGTGCGCGCGTCCTCGCCGGTTTCGATCTCGAGGTCGCGCGCCTGCGCGTACGCGGCGAACGCCTCGTCGTACTTCCGCTGCCCCCACAGCGCACGGCCGAGCACGTGCCAGGTGGCCGCACTGCGAGGCGAGCGGGCGACCGCCTGCCGCGCAGCGTCCTCGGCAGCAGCCTCGTTCCCAAGCGCGCGCTCGGCGTCGGCAAGGTTCAGCCACACGTCGGGATGATCGGGTGCGCGCGACGCGACCTGCGCGAGATCGGCGCGCGCGCCGGCAGGAGCGTTGCATGCGTTCCGGATGACCCCACGGGCGAAGTGGGCCGACTCCACGTCGGCGCCGATTGCGAGTGCACGATCGACGAGCGCCAGCGCTTCGTCGCCGCTCCCGGCCGAGTGGGCGCACCATGCCGCATCGAGGAGCAAAGCGGTGGACGCGTCCGGCGCCTGCGTGAGGTTCCGGTAGAGAGAAAGAGCCTCGCGAAACCGCCGCCACGCGGCGAGCGTGAGTGCCCGCGCGTGCCGCGCGGCGGGCTTCGCCGGAATTGCATTGCCGTCCGGTGCGGCGAGCAGGATCGCGTCGCGGCCGGCGCCGGCGAGCGCCTCGCGCAGTGCGTCGACCGACCGAGGTACGGTCAGATCGTTGGCCGCGCCCGGCGACGCTGCATCGGCGTTGCCGGAGACTCTTGCACCCCGCGTCCTGCCGAACAAGCGGCTGGCGAGATTCATGCGACCCGGACGCAGGCGGGTACGCGAAGCGAATGCATCATTGAAAAAGGCCGGCAGGAACTCCTGCCGGCCCAAATTGCAGAAAGTACGCGGTCTAGCGGAAGGTCGACGGCACGTACTTGGTCGCGCAACTCGTCGAGCCGGTCCACGTCGGGATTTCGTTGCCCGAGACGGTTGCCGTCAGGATCAAATTACAGTTGCCGGCGCCAGTATTTGCCGTTGCTGCGATGATTGAATTGGTACCGAGGGAGAGGGATGTGAGGAACTGCGTCGCCGTGGTCTGACAGCCGGCCGCAGATATGTCCGCCGGAAAGCTGCTCTTGGTCGACAGGTACTCCGCCACTGACGTCTTGCACGCAGCGAGTGCCGCCACCGGCTCCGCCATCTTCGACCGCACCACATAGTCCTGATACGCCGGCAACGCGATGGCCGCCAGGATGCCGACGATGGCCACCACGATCATCAGTTCGATGAGCGTGAAGCCTTGTTGAATGCGCTTCATATGCTTCTCCTCAATTTGATTGACCACCCGAACAACGGCACCCAGCGATGCTGGCCTTCCTTGAGCAACGCCCATGCCAGCATCGCCAGCAGGGTGACCGCCCGTCGTTTTTGGTGGCAACCCATTGATCAATAGGAGGAAAACCTCGAAACCGCGCCGACGAACGGCATCTCATGCGGAGCGCCTGTCCCGTGCGGGCGGGGCCGGCGACGCGCAGCGGCCGCCCACGGGTAATCCAAGGTGACGCTGCGCGGCACCCTCGGCCGTCGAGGGTCAGGGGGAGACGGCGAGTTCGAGCCGCACCCCGGCGACCTCGAAGGTATCGCCGGGACGCAGCGGTGAGCCTTCCGGCGCGACGGCGGTGCCGTTGATGCGCAGCGGGTCCTTGCCCTCGATCGGTAACAGGAGATACCCCCCGGCGTCCAGGCGGCGCACGACGGCGACCTGGACGCCCACGCGGCCCACGGTGAGGTCGGCGCCGCGGAAGGCGACGACGCGGCCGCGGCTCGCGCCGGAGAGCACGCGCACCAACGGGCGGGGGGGCGATGGTGCGGGTGAGTGCGCTGGGGCGGCGGCGCCGGCGCCGTTGGCGGCGGGCGCGACATTTGGCGCGGGTGCGGAAACGGCCTCGCCCGCCGCCAGCGCGGCGTCGAGATCCGCGGCGACGGGCTCCGGGCGCAACGGCCCGGTGCGCACCCCCACGCTGACCGCGGGGCGCGGCGTGGGTCGCACGGCGGCGACGCGCTCGGGGACGCCCTTGGTCTGCCGCAACACCATGTCGGGCGGCAAGGCGTCGGGCTTGGCCGCATCGTCGACGAGATAGGTCAGCCGCTGGCGCCCGATGTCGATGGCGTCGCGGTCGCGCAGGAAGTGCTTGGCGATCGCCTTGCCGTTGACCAGCGTGCCGTTGGTGCTGCCGAGGTCCTCGAGGAACGAATCGGCGAGGATCGTGACCACCTGCGCGTGCTCGCCCGATACCGCCGGAAACGGCAGGCAGACGTCGTTGTCGAAGCGCCGGCCGATGGTGACGCGCTCGCGGTCGAGCGGCACGTCGAGCGTCTTGCCGTCGGCCAGGAAGATGACGAGCTTGCCCATCGCGCGCTACCCCTTCTTCTTGGCGAGCCAGCGCTGCGCCCAGCCGCTGGTGGGAATGAACTCGGGCGGCACGCGAATGAGGATGAGCGAGATGTTGTCGCGGCCGCCGTTGCGGTTGGCGAGATCGATCAAATCGCCCGCGGCCACCGCGAGGGCGTCGCGCTTCTCGTCGACGATGGTGTGGATCACCTCGGGCTCGACGGCGTCGGTGAGGCCGTCGGAGCACAGGAGGTAGACGTCGTTGGCCTCGACGCGATACTCGGCGATGTCGGTGGGCACGATCGCCTCGATGCCGAGCGCGCGCGTGACGAGGTTCTTGTTGAGCGAGAAACGCGCCTGCTCGGCGGTGAGCACGCCGCTGTCGATCTGCTCCTGCAGGAGCGAGTGGTCGCGCGTCAACT
>JADLEZ010000232.1 GCA_020845855.1 Burkholderiales bacterium | reverse complement strand
GCGAAGTGTCGCGTGGGGGGCGTCCCAACTCCTGTCCCACACCGCCCGCCGGCGCGGCCTGACGCGGTCGCCGGCGCTCCAATCGCAAGGTCACCACCTCCCGACCCCCGGCTCGCACCCTCACCGGCGCGCCGGCCCCGCGATGCCCTCCGAACCGGCGTTGAATTTCGTATCCTTTTGAATTTCCTATCCTTCGGCCACGTCGACCACCGCCCCGCGGGTGGTGTTGACCAGGTGGGCACCGCGCTTCAGGGCGAGCGCGGGCTGTTCGATCCCGCCGGCATCGATCCCGAGATCGATGCGCTGTACCCCGACGTGACCCCGACGCGGGTGGAGATCGCGCTGCGCGACGGCCGCGTGCTTGCCAGCCCGGTGGACACACCAAAGGGCGATCCCCGCGCGCCGCTGTCCGAAGCAGAGCTGCGTGCCAAGTTCCGCGAGAACGCGGGCATGGCGCTCGGCGTCCCCGCCGTAACGGCGCTGGAGGCGGCCATCCTGGGCTTCGAGCACCAGCCGAGCGTGCATGCCGCGCTCGCGCCGGTGCGCGCGCGACTTGGGCCGATGGCACCCGCTAGCTAGCTAGCTAGCGGGGGGCCCGACCTGCACATCCGCACCGGGGTCGCGCGCGGCGAGCCGGTCACCTTTTCGTTCGAAGGCCGGACCCTCCGTGGCTACGCAGGCGAATCCGTGGCCGCGGCGTTGTGGGCGGCCGGCGTGCGCGGCGCGGCCGCGGACCCCGCGTATCGCGCGCTGTTCTGCGCGATGGGTGCCTGCCAGCAATGCGCCGTGTGGATCGACCGCCGGACGCCGGACGAGGCATACTTCCATCAGCCGCTGAAATTGGCGGCGTAACCCGCAGAGCTACACACTTGAAACTCCCGACAAACTGTCCAACTGCGTGGGGCCACCTCTCAACTCGAGGACTCGATCCGTCGCGCACCGGCTGCGCGCGTCGAGCCGCGCACCACGAGCGTCGGTGTAAAGCGCTCGACCACCCGGCGCGGCGCCCTCCCCGCCATCGAACCTCCATTCATTCGCCCGACCAGTGCCGCGGTGGCGTTGGCAACCGCGGCGGTGGGAAGGCGGATCGTGGTGATGCCGGGCCCGATGAGGCCGAACCAGGTTGGATCCCCGTACCCAACGATGGACAGTTCATCGGGCCACTGCAGGCCACGCGCCGCGAGACCTTCGAGCGCACCCAAGGTCAGCTCCGAACTTCCCAGCACCAACGCCGTCGCCCGCTTCCGCCCGCGCTGGAGGTCTTCGATGGCCGCGCGCCCGACCGCCGGGCGCGGCGTGCCCAGGTGCACGAGCGCGCGATCACCGGCGAGCCCTGCGCTGGCGAGCGCGGCGGCGAAGCCGCGCCAGCGATCGCGGTGGCTCGACAAGGAGCGGGATCCGCCGATGAAGCCGATCCGCCGGTGCCCGAGGCCGATGAGGTGCTCGGTGGCCAAGCGGGTCCCCGCCGCGTCGTCCATCAGCACGGCGCTGGCGTCGATGCCGGGACTCGTCCGTCCGAGCTGCACCGTGGCCATCGCGTCGAGCAAGCGAAGCGTCGCGGCCCGCGGCGCAGCGGACGGCACGATGACCACGCACGCGACACGGGCGGCGCGAAAGGCCGTGACGTCGCGCAGCTCCCGCTGGGGATCGTCCTCGGTCACCGACAGCGCGAGCTGGTGGCCACTCGCCGCGAGGGAGTCGGTGAGTACCCTGGCGACTTGGGCGTAGAACTCGTTCTGGATGTCAGGGATCAGCAAGCCGACTAGCGTGCTGCGCGCGGCGCGCATCGCGCGCGCCGGCGCATTGGGCACGTAGCCCATCGCCTCAGCCGTCGATCGGACCGCTTCGCGCGTGCGCTCGCTTATCGCAGGATGATCACCGAGTGCGCGCGAGACCGTCGAGTGCGAAATACCGAGCCGCGCAGCCAGGTCGCGGATCGTGACCGAGGGCGTCACACGAAGCCCCGCTCCGCCATCCATTCGAGACATAGACGCGCCGCCTCATCCAGGAGCTCGGGCTGTCCGACGTAGTAATGCGTCGCCCCCTTCAATACCCGCAGTGTCTTGTCGGCGCTACCGGCTGCGTGATGGAGCCGTCCCGTGTGCGATTGCGGCACCGCGTCGTCGGCGGAATTCTCGACCGCGAGCAGCGGCACGGTGATGCGCGGCGCGCAGCGCTCTGCATGCGCGCGCGTGTGGTCGATCGACCACTGCGACAGCCACGCACGCAGCGTCGAGAAGCGGGCGATGCCGACCGGGCCGGAGTTGGCGGTCTCCGGATCTCCGAGAAAACAGGCGCCGGGCAGCCGGTCGTTCGGCTCGATGGCGGCATCGAGATAGCGCGGATCGGCCATGGTGCGATGGGTCACGAAGCAGCGCTCCAACTCCTTGCCTCCGCGCCGGCGCAGTGTCTCGAGGGTGTCCAGCACCCAGGCGGTCCGCCGTCGCAGGCGGGCAAGCTGGGCTGCACGAAACCGCTCGACGTAGGCGGGCGCGTACGGTGGCCGATTGGGGTTGCGCGGATCGTAGAGGTCGAGCTCGGGGTCGCGCCGGTCTGGGTTGCCTTCATCGAGCACCGATGGGTCGATCCAGCCGGCCAGCATTTCGGCGCGCGAGATGTGGGCAGCCTGGAAGATGACGCCGTCCGCCGGGGGAAGACGCGCCCCGGCGATGTCCATCGGGTCGCCGGCGGGGGTGTCGGTTATCGTCGGCTGCTCGGCCTCCGCCTGGTAGAGCATCGACAGCGAGCCGCCACCCGACCAGCCCGCAAGCACTACCTGCCGATAGCCCCAGCGCTCGCGCGCGTGCCGCATGTACGCGCCGAAGTCGAGCAGCACCTTCTCCATGACGAGCGCCGTATCGTTGCGCGCGTAGCGGCTGCCGGCGCACAGCACGTGAACGCCGCGCTCGGCCATTGCGCGCGGCATCGGCAGGAGCTGCAGCGTGGACGCCGGATGCATGTACACGAGCAGGGAGCGCGCGGGCGCCCCTCTCGGCAGATAGCGGATGCCCTCGAGATTGATCAGGCCGTGCCCGCTGGCGAAGCCGTAGACGTCGCGAAGCGCGGCGTCCTCCGCAAAGCTGAGGTGAACCCATTCAGCCTCGACTTCGAAGCGGGGCTTGGACATGCAGGACGTCGGCGGGAATCGCGCGGTGCGGGGGCTATCGACCCCCGCGGGCTAGTTGGGTCCGATGCCGAGTCCGGCGAACACCTTCGCCCAGGATTGGTACTCGCGCTTCGCGAGCGCAGCGCAGTCCTGCGGCGTCGACTCGTAGAGATTCGAGCCGGTTGCGGCGAAACGCTGCTTCACCGCCGTGTCCCGCACCACCTTGTTGATCTCAGCGTTAAGTCGCGCAACGACGGGCGCCGGCACGGCGGCCGGGGCGATCATCGCGTACCAGATCGAAAATTCGTAGTTGGGGTAGCCCGATTCCGCGATCGTCGGCACGTCGGGGAGCCCCGGAAACCGCGTCTTGCTGGTGACCCCAAGTGCGCGCACCTTGCCCGAGGCAACCTGCGGCAGGGTTGTCTGCGGCGGATCGAACAGGATCTGGATCCGGCCGCCGATCAAGTCCTGCATCGCGAGCGCATTGCCCTTGTAAGGAACATGCACGATGTCGATGCCCGCTGCCTTCTTGAAAATCTCCGCGGCAAGATGCGCGGAGTTGCCGAGTCCCGCTGAGCCGAAGTTGAGCTTGCCGGGGTTGGCCTTGGCGTAGGCCACAAGCTCCTGGATGTTGCGGGCCGGGACGTCGGCAGCGACGTCGAGCACGAGCGGCGTCTCGCCGAAGCAGGCGAGGTAGCTGAAGTCGTTGATCGGATGGTAGGGCAGGTCCTTGTACTGGTGCGGCGCGAGCGCCAACGGCGACAAGCCAGAGATACCGATTGTGTATCCATCTGGAGCGGCGCGTGCAATCTGGCCGTGAGCGAGCACGCCGGTCGCGCCGGGCTGGTTGTCGGGCACGATCGGCTGTCCGAGCGAAGGCTGGGCGATCTGGGCAATGGCACGTCCAACGAGGTCGAGCGTGCCGCCGGCGGGATAGGGAATCACGAGCTTGATCGGGCGATGGGGATAGTCCTGGGCCGACGAGGCGCCGCACCACAGCGCGACCAGCGCCGCGGCCAGGCCGCAGCGGACTCGGCCGAAGCGGCATTTGGGGTGGGCACCCGAAGCGTAAGGGGGTGGACGATCCGCCGAGTGATTCGGAAAACTCGCTGCCATGCCGCCCTCCTCGAAGTCGCTACGTGTCCGATACCAGGACAGAATGCACACGTGTGCACCAACTATGCACGATAGTCGTCCAACCCCCTCGTGTCAATGGATCGACGATGCCGGCATACGGTTACGGATCGACCTCGCCCAGCCGTGCCGACCGTCGTGCGCAGCTCCCGGCACGACAGCGGCAGGCCCGGCCGCCGTCGCCCTGTCTACCTGCGGCCGCTGCTCAGGCCGTCGTTCACGGCGACATTCTCCGGCTCGAGCTGCAAGCCCGACGCCATCGCCTGGAGCACGATCAGCTTGGCGAAATCCTCGTCGTTCATGCCGTGGCCGATCATCGACTGCACCTGGTCG
>JADLEZ010000231.1 GCA_020845855.1 Burkholderiales bacterium | reverse complement strand
CCCGGCGAGACGGTCGAGCAGATGCAGGACACGAAGCGCTATATCGCTACATTAGGGCTCGATACACTTCAGGAATCGGGGTGCGCTGAGATCGAGGGGACACCACTGCATACACTTTCTCAGGAGCGCTCACTGAGAAAGTATGCGGGCGCCAAATTGACGGATGACCATGTGCGCGAACGCGATGGTCGCGTCAAATTCGACCGTTTGTCGACCATGATTCAGGTCCGACCTGAGAGGAAGGAAGGTTCGTGACACCACACGCGTGTTTGGTCTTGGTCTCACTTTTCGTCTCCCTCAGCTGAGCCGTCACCTGGTCTGTCTTTGCTGGGAACAAGGCGTGCCCGTTCACATTCCATCGGGCGGCCGTAGCCCAGCGTTGCACCCTTCGGCGATAGCAACCGCGCCAGCGCTCGGTCCTTGAATACCTTTCCGTATCGGACCGCCACGTCCTCGCGTCATCGCCCCCAGCTTCATCGATTCTATCGGGGTGACAACTATTCTGACGCGGTGGGGAGGTACGCATTTTGCCCGACCGGGGCGGAGTCGATCGCCAAGTCGCGCGGAGCTTCGCCCATGCTAGCCAGGTCATGCATTTGTGCGTACGCGATCTCCAAGTGACGACAGAATCGCTCGGTATCGAACAAGCGCAGGTTTTCGTTATTCACGCCGAGCCTCGCACGCGCCTCGGTGAGCAAAGAAGGATCGCACGCCATACGCAACGCAAGCGCCTCGTATTCATCTGGCGAGTGAGTTACGAACTCCGGAACCCCTGCCGCTCGCACGAGGCTTCCAGCCATTCGCGATGCGAACGCGCTGCCCGCACACGTCAACACCGGCACGCCCGCCCACAACGCGTCGCTTGCGGTGGTTCCCGCGTTGAATGGCAACGTGTCGAGAAAAAGATCCGCCTGCCGGAGTCGCGCAAGATGCGTCGCGTAGGAACTGCGAGACGCAAAGACAAGGCGGGCGGGCTCAACGTTGCGCGACGTCGCTGCGCGACGCAAATTGACCTCGAGGATTGGATCGCCCCCGACCAGCCACATCACACTTCCTGGCACCTCGCGCAGCAAGCGCATCCAGATGTCGAAGAATTGTGGTGTGATCTTGTAACTGTTATTGAAGCAGCAGAATACGAAGCCTTCTGGCGGAAGCCCGCTCTCCCCGCGACTAGGGACTTGCGCTGCGCGCGGTCGCCTCGAATCGTTGACTTGGAATGAATCAGGAAGCCAGACAACTTTTTCGCTGTAACCCCGTCGATGCGCATCCGGGATCACGAACGGATCGCCAACGATATAGTCCATGTAACTCGCCCCACTCGTTCCAGGATACCCCAGGTAGTTGACCTGTACCGGCGCTGGACGGCGCGCGAAGATGCCGAGGCGAGAGCTGCCAGTGTGACCCATGAGATCGACAGCGATATCGATCTCCTGTGCACGGATCAACTCGGCTATGGCAGCGTCGCCATACGTGCTCACGTCGACGAAGCGCTCACACGCAGCTTCGATGCGATCACGCATCTGGGATCTCAATCTTGCCCCGAAGGAGATCGCCGTGACTTCGAAGCGAGCTCGGTCGTGTTGCTCAAGAAGACCGGCCATCAGGAATGCGACAGCGTGTTCTCGAAAATCGGCGGAGACATATGCAACGCGGATCCGGTCGTGGCGATAGGTCTCGCCGCGCCAAAGCGCCCCGCAAGGGGGATGACGGTCTGCCACATGAGTCGCAGCGCATGCGGCCTGCATAGCGCGATCGTCCGTCAGTCCCAGCAAGACGAAGGGAACGCACGCGGGGTGGCCACGTCGCACACCGTCTTCGACACGTTCGATGAGTTGCGGTCGATCGCGCCAGTCGCAGATCTGCGCTCGCGCGTCTGCCAAGTTGCCGTCGGCGTGCGGGTATCCGGGCGCGACTGCGAGGATGCGCTGGTAGCATTCGGCGGATCGATCGAACCGCCTTTCTTCACTTTGCAATATGCCGAGATTGTGCAGCGCCCCAACGTGATTGGGGTCGTCGTCGAGCGCGCGCTCGTACGCAAGGATAGCGTCCTCGCTGCGCCCCGATGAGTGCAGGATGTGGCCAAGGCTGTACCAAACCTGGGCGAGATTCGGGGCCATTTCAAGGATCCGCTCGTAGCCTGCGATGGCATCGTGGATTCGTCCCATGCCGCGAAGGAGATTTGCCCGATTTATCATCGCGTCGACGTGGCGTGGATCGAGCGAAATGGCATGTTCGTACTCAGCGAGTGCTTCCTGGTGGCGGTGCTGATGCGTGAGTGCGCTCGCGCGTTCACATATCAGTGCGGGACTGTCCGGACGTAGGGCCAGTGCGCGATCAAAGGCTCCCAGTGCGTCGGCCGAGCGACCCAGGACCACCAGCGCGCGGCCGAGATTCGAAAGCACATCGAGGTTCGCCGACTCGATAGCCAATGCGCCCTCGTAACTGCGAACGGCATCCTCTGGCTGCCCCAACGCCAGCAGGGCGCCGCCGCGCTCAGCCAAGGCCGCTACGAATTGCGGGTTCCCCGCGATCGCCCGGTCGAAGCTGTCGACAGCATCCTTCTCTCTTCCCAGTATCCTCAGGGTGACGCCGCGGTTGAAATGAGCGGCGATCGAATTCGGATCCCCTTTCAGCGCTCGGGCGAACAGCGCCTCGGCCTCCTGGTGTCGACCCTGCGCCGACGCGACGAGGCCGAGCATATGCAGCGCCTCGAAATTGTCCGGATCGCACTGCACGATCCTGCCGAGCGTGTGCGCCGCATCGCCGAGAACACCGGTCTCATAGAGCCGACTCGCCTCGCGCAACAAGGCGTGCGCATCGGGTGTCGCGCGCTTGCGGAACATGAACGAGAGCGGAAAGGGCATCCTGTGATTCCTGTACCCAGAGCAGCGGATCGTCTGCAATCACGTATGAGATCGCGGTCCGCTGTCTCACTCAGTGTTTCACTGGGAAACGGGCCAGTTCGACGGCGATCTCACTGATCACCGGTGCCCAGTCCAACGTTTGCCGTTGCCGGAATATCCGCAACGACGGATACCATGGCGAGTGTTGTCCTGTGAGACCCCACCGCCATTCGCTGCCCGCCCGATTCAGCAGCCACACCGGCTTTCCCATGGCACCCGCCAGGTGAACTACCGCAGTATCCACGGAAATGACGAGGTCGAGATTGGCAATCAACGCAGCGCTATCCTGAAAGTCACGGCAATCGTCCATCATGTCGAGTATGGGACCTTGCCATTGCGCGATCCGCGCGGCCGCGACTCCTTTCTGTAGGCTGATCCAGCGCACTCCAGGCGTCGCGCACAGAGGCGCGAGATCAAAGGGCGTCACACTTCTCTGGACATCGTCGCGCAAAGCGGGGTTGCCGGCCCAAACCACACCGACGCTGACGCCTTCCGATCGCGGCACATGCGTTGCCCACTTGAGCTGTGCATCCGTGGGCACGTGGATATAGGGTTCGGACGGAATCGAATCGGCGCTGATCCGAACGCAGAATGGAAGGCTCATGATGGGACAGTGCAAATCGAACGCCGGTAGCGAATCAACGCCCTCAGCGTTCGCGACCGCATCAACTCCCGGGATGTGCTGCGCGATGCGATGCAACGGCTCCTCGCACCACAAAACGATTCGCGCCGCACCCAACCGCGACAGCATGGGCACAAAGCGAAGCATCATCAGGCTGTCACCGAGGCCCTGCTCGGACCACACCAGCAAGCGTTGACCAGTGAGCGGGCCACCGCTCCAACGCCTGCGTTCGTCGCGAACGAGTCGCGCGCGATGGCCCGAGGCACAAGACTCCGGGAAAGCCTGGAAGCGGCTTTCGGCAAGGGCGAACCCTTCATCGTATCGACCTTGGAGGAGCTGCATAGTCCCGAGGTTGTAACGGGCTCCATGCATCTCGGGATCGAGTTCGATGGCGCGGCGGTAGCATGCCTCTGCATCGACCACGTTGCCATCGGCCTGGCGGACGGTTCCAAGTTGCGCCCAGACACCAGAGTGCGTCGGGTCAATTTCGATTGCGCGGCGGCACACCTCCTCCGCCGCGACGAAGTCGTGTTGGCTCTTCAACACCAAGGCAAGGTTGACCAGCGTGTCGGGCGAGTCCGGCCGCAGCGAGAGTGCCTGCCGGCACGCCGCTTCGGCATCGCCTACGCGACCCGCTCTAACGAGTGCAAAGCCGAGCCCGCTCCATGCGTCGGCGGCGCTAGGATCCGCCTGTGTCGCCGCCTGAAAGCTGATCACTGCGCCACCCCAATCGCCTCGGGCAACCGACACGGCGCCCAGGTTCTGCCATATGCTCGCGTGGTGAGGCCGCAAGGACAGCGCCGCGCGATAGTGTGATTCTGCCTCATCGAGTCGGCCGCCGTCCTTGCACAGGCTGCCTAGATTGTTGTGCGCTTCGATATTTTGCGGATTGAGACTCAACGCGCGTGACAGCTCGGCTTCCGCAGCCGCTGCATTTCCGCGTTCGCGCAGAACGAGGGCAAGATTCACATGAGCGCTGTCGGCGCCGGGGTCTATCTCGATCGCTTTGCGAAGCTCGGCTTCCGCGACCTCGAGGCGGCCCATCGATAGATAGACAAGTCCGAGATTGCTTCGAGCGCCCACATAGTCTGGATCGAGCTCCAAGGCACGTGCAATCAGCGCCACCGCCGCGTCGCTTTTGCCTTCGTGCTGCGCCAGGACACCCAGCATGCAATACGCGATGGCCGTGTGCTGACGAGCCGCAACGAGTGCCAGATAGCACTCGCGCGCCGTAACCAGTTGCCCGGACCGGTGGAGCTCAAGAGCGCGCTCTAAATCTGCAGCCGATCCGCTGTCCGGCGCAGTCTGCGTGTCCTTGCTCGCGATCGAGGGATCCCCGACAGTGCGCCGAAAAACGCGGCCGAGGAAGCCGGCGGCCATATCCAGGTCGGCGAAACCGCCCGAGCAGGCTACTTCGCGGCTAGGCGCGTCACGACATCCCTGGTGACGCGCTCCACGAAGGGCTTGCTGTAGCCAAGCTCGGTCAGCTTCCAACGGAATACGTTGGCGAGCTTCGCCTTCCGATAGACTCCGAGCTTGTGCTCCTGATGAAATCGCACAGCACGCGCGGCGAGACCTTCCGTAATTACGCCGAGTTGGTGCTTGGCTCCCGGATCGGTACGCGCCTCCGAGCTTGGCGGAAAGCGGCGGCCCAGATCAGCTGCAAGGGTCGCAGCAAACTCGTCGAGTTCGCGGGTATCTACCAATCCGAAAAGCGCCATACCATCAAGCCTCCAGAGTGCGCGGCAGGCGCTCGGCCAAACCGAGGGCACTGCCCGAATGCTATCGCCATATAGGTCGGAAGCGCCATTCCACGCAGCGCTACACTCCGCGCAAATCGCTCAGCGAGGTGCCCACGTCAACCTCTTCCGGAATCGCCACCAGGCCCAGCCATCGCCCGCCGTTGAATATGTCATCCCCACGCTGGTTGAAGTTTCGTGGGTTGAAAAGTGCGCCGTCGAGGCGCCAGCATCGATAGCCACGTTCCTTCGCGTGCAGACTCAATTTGGCCAAGGAGCGATCATCTTGCGCGGCAATCAAGAGCTTCGGCCGTAAGCGCCACAAGGTCGTCTCCGCGCCGCTCAGAATCTCGAGCGCGAGCTCCGGGAGCTGCACCTTCAGCAAGTCCAGCCTGCCAAGCCGCAGATCGTCGATCGTGTGAGCCGGTAGCTCCTCTCCTGATTGGATCCCTTTCCCCGCGCCGCAGATCGTGCCGCGCACCAGTGTTGCTCGCCCTGCGAGGGCGTTGGCTTCAAGGTTCTGCAACAGGATTCGACGGACGATCGGGCGATGCTCGTACAGAAAGAGGTGTGCCTGCGGTTCCAAGACCTTCGCGAACCATAGGGCGTGCGCTCCGATCCCACTTCCAATCTCGACAATGTGGGCATCGCTTGGTACAACCCGCGCCAAGACTTCCAGCTGCCCAGTCAGGTACTCGCCGTACCACTCGATCGACCGGCATTCGGCATCCAGACCTTGCACGTACTGCAAGATCCCGTCGCGCCCCTCGGTGACCAGGGCGATCGGTTGCGGCGTGTTGGAAGTTTCGCGCGCCATCTGCTCGGGAGGTCGGTCACTCGAGAGCGGTGGACGCAGGACGGAGCCGTCTCCGTTCGCCACCTTCCGAAGGGACTCCCCGACTCGGCGAACGACATCATCCCAGTCGTCCTTGCTTGCCTGTCGGAAGATTCTCATCGTTGGATACCATGGACTGTCTTCGCGATCCTGCATCCATCGGAAGTCGGCGACAGTCGGAATCATGAGCCAAACCGGCTTCCCCATCGCGCCGGCGAGATGCGCAACCGCGGTATCAACGCAGATGACCAGATCGAGGCCGTCGATCACCGCCGCAGTATCTGCGAAATCCGCGAGTTCCGGCCCCAGGTTCAACATCGTGGGGACTTCTCGCACTATCTCGGCATCACCGAGCCTGAGGACCTTCTGCAGCGACACGTACTTGACGCCTGCAATCTGCCACAACGGTGCGAGCTTCTCGAGACGGATCGAGCGATCCCGATCGCGCTTGTGGCCCGGGTTTCCCGCCCACGCGAGACCGACTTTCAATCCCTCGATCTCGCGAATCCGCACCGCCCAACGCGCAACTCGCGATGGATCGGCGTGGATGTAGGGTACGTTCGAGGGCACTGTCGACTCTTCGGTTGCAAACGCTCGCGGAAGGCTCAGCATGCCTATGTAGTAGTCGAACTTCGTGAATACCTCACCCTTGGGCAATACGCGGTCGACGCCGGTGAAATGCTGCGCGAGCTCGACGATGCCGTCGTGAACCTGCATGAGGACCGTCGCACCCAGTCCTTTCAGAGGTGTGGCGTATCGAGCGAACTGGATGATGTCGCCGAATCCCTGCTCCGCGCGAAGCAGGATCGTCTTTCCCGCCAGGGATTGCTCGGCCCAAACCGGTCGCGGATAGGCGGCGCGCGCGGAGCGCATCGGCTCTTCGAACCAGCGATAGTCATACTGCTGCCAGCCTTCGCGAAATCTGCCTGTGGTCAGGAGAGCGAACGCATAATGGGCATGCGCCGATGGATCAGGCTCTCCCGCCAGCCGAGTCTCACACATAGCTCCCGCTTCCGCGGCGCGGCCCAGTGACAAGAGGCTCGCCACATGTTGCGCGAGACTTCGCGCATCGATGCCGGTCTCGATCTCGAGGTCGCGCGCACGGCCGAAGCAATCGAACGCTTCATCGTGACGCTCCTGCGCCATGAGAACCATGCCGAGCAAGCACCATGCGCGCGGATCGCGCTCGCTGTCCTTGAGTGAGCGCCGCAACCAATTCTCTGCGGCCTCCTGGTTACCCGATCCTCGCTCGCACATCGCCATGTTGAGTGCGCAGTCCGGGTAGGCCGGCGAAACGACGCGCACGCGGTCGAAGCAGAGCATCGCCGCGTCGAAGTCGCCCTTTCCCTTTCGCACGACACCCAGCGCAAAGTGTGCGTCCGGCGAGTCCGGCGACATGGCGACCGCCTTCGAATGAAAGCCCTCTGCCTGTGCCAGGTCACCGAGCATGTAGCTGCACCAACCGGCATCGATGAAGAGCTCAACACTCGCGCCGCCACAGGCCTCCGCGCGGCGAAGGGACGTCAGCGCTTCCACGTGCCGATTCCATGCCATCAGCACGACCCCGCGCACATGCGCAAGCGACGGATCGTGTGGAAGGCGTTCGATTGCGGCGTCGGCGACCGCCAAGGCTTGCGCGACGCGCCCGTCCGCCACGAGTGATTTGACCTCTCGGACGCAGTCCGAGGGTTGGATTCGTTCGGATGCGGACACATCGACTCGGTCCCCGGCGTGGAGTCGTCCAAGCAACATGCCGCGAACTAATCCCATCTGGCGCTCCCGTGTGTCGGGCGCGCTTGCCCGCGCCGCTTCTCGGACACGATCCTCCTCAATGCGGACTGCTCGCGCTGGGAACTCCGGAAACGCAAAGGCCGGTGGAAACGCCACCGGCCTTTGCGGTCAACGAAGATCAGCGGAACGTCGAGGGCACGTACTTGGACAGGCAGTCGCTCGAGCCAGTCCAAGTCTGGATCGAGTTGTCCGCGGGAGCGCTTGGCGTCAGCGTAAGGGTGCATCCACTTGCGCCTACAAGCGTCGTCGTCTTCGCCGTAATTACACCGGTAGCCACTGCCAGCGATGCCATGTACTGAGTTGGCGTGGTCGGGCAACCTGCCGCCGCCGCGTCGAGAGGAAGGGAGGTCTTTGCGGACAGATACTCTGCGACCGACGTCTTGCAGGCAGCCATGGCGCCCATCGGCTCCGACATCTTCGACCGCACCACGTAATCCTGATACGCCGGCAACGCGATGGCCGCCAGGATGCCGACGATGGCCACCACGATCATCAGTTCGATGAGCGTGAAGCCTTGTTGAATGCGCTTCATATGCTTCTCCTCTATTTGATTGACCACCCGAACAACGGCACCCAGCGATGCTGGCCTTCTTTGAGCAACGGCCGTGCCAGCGTCGGCAGCACCGTTACCGCCCGTCGTTTTTGGTGGCAACCTATTGATCGGTCAATGGAATTTCACGGAATCGCGCCGACGAACGGCGCCCCGCGCGGATCGCTGCCAAGCCACGTGCGGGATCGGCGACGCGCACCGGCCGTCCGCCGGTAATCCGAGGTGACGCTGCGCGGCACCCTCGGCCGTCGAGGGTCAGGGGGAGACGGCGAGTTCGAGCCGCACCCCCGCGACCTCGAAGGTGTCGCCGAGTTGAATCGGCGAGCCTTCGGGTGCGACGGCGGCGCCGCCGTTGATGCGTAGCGGCTCCTTGCCTTCGAGCGGGAGCAGGAGATAGCCGCCAGCGTCGAGGCGGCGCACGACGGCGACCTGGACGCCCACGCGGCCTACGGTGAGGTCGGCGCCGCGGAAGGCGACGATGCGGCCGCGGCTCGCGCCGGAGAGCACGCGCACCGACGGCCGGGGGTGCGACGGTGCGGGTGAGTGAGCTGGGGCGGCATTGCCGGCGCCGTTAACGGCAGGCGCGACACGTGGCGCCGATGCGAATGCGGCCTCCCCCGCGGCCAGCGCGGCATCGAGATCGGCGGCGACGGGCTCCGGGCGCAGCGGTCCGGTGCGCATCCCCACGCTGACCGCGGGTCGGAGCGTGGGCCGCACCGCGGCGACGCGCTCGGGGATGCCCTTCGTCTGCCGCAGCACCATGTCGGGCGGCAAGGCGTCGGGCTTGGCCGCATCGTCGACGAGATAGGTCAGCCGCTGGCGCCCGATGTCGATGGCGTCGCGATCGCGCAGGAAGTGCTTGGCGATCGCCTTGCCGTTGACCAGCGTGCCGTTGGTGCTGCCGAGGTCCTCGAGGAACGAATCGGCGAGGATCGTCACCACCTGCGCGTGCTCGCCCGATACCGCGGGAAACGGCAGGCACACGTCGTTGTCGAAGCGCCGGCCGATGGTGACGCGCTCGCGGTCGAGCGGCACGTCGAGCGTCTTGCCGTCGGCCAGGAAGATGACGAGCTTGCCCATCGCGCACTACCCCTTCTTCTTGGCGAGCCAGCGCTGCGCCCAGCCGCTCGCCGGAATGAACTCGGGCGGCACGCGGACGAGGATCAGCGAGATGTTGTCGCGGCCGCCGTTGCGGTTGGCGAGGTCGATGAGATCGCCCGCGGCCACCGCGAGATCGTCGCGTTTCTCGCCGACGATGCTGTGGATCACCTCGGGCTCCACCGCGTCGGTGAGGCCGTCGGAGCACAGGAGGTAGACGTCGTTGGCCTCGACGCGATACTCGGCGATGTCGGTCGGCACGATCGCCTCGATGCCGAGCGCGCGCGTGACGAGGTTCTTGTTGAGCGAGAAACGCGCCTGCTCGGCGGTGAGCACGCCGCTGTCGATCTGCTCCTGCAGGAGCGAGTGGTCGCGCGTCAACT
>JADLEZ010000230.1 GCA_020845855.1 Burkholderiales bacterium | reverse complement strand
TGGCGCGAGCGGAATCGGCTCGAGTTCGATCGCGCCAGCGTCTGGTGGTTCTTCACCGCAGCGCGGCCTTCTCGCCGTACTCCGGCACGCTAACCGCCCAGCCAAGCGTCTCCTCGATGCGCCGGCGCATCTCGTCCGCGGCGGACGGCTCGCCGTGGGTCACGAACGTATGCCTGGGCGGCCGCTTGAACCCGCGCAGCCACTCCAGGATCTCGGTGTAGTCGGCGTGGGCGGACATGCTATCCATCTTCACCACCTCGGCGCGCACAGGCACGTATTCGCCGTGGATCTTGATCTCAGGCGCGCCGGAGGCAAGCGCGGCGCCGCGCGTGCCCGCGGCCTGGAAGCCGGGAAGGACGATCATGTTGCGCGCGTCCGGCGCGAACGCCTTCAGCTGGTGCAGCACGCGGCCGCCGGTCGCCATGCCGCTGCCCGCGACGATGATCATGGGACCGCCGCGTGCATTGAGCGCGCGCGACTCGTCGGCGCTGTTGACCATCTGCGCGACCGAATGCGCCGCCTCGCACTCCTCGTCGGAGAGCCGGTGCTCCGCCATGTACTCGTGATAGAGCCGCGTGGCGTTGATCGCCATCGGGCTGTTGAGGTAGATCGGCACGCCGGGGATCAGGCGTCGCGCCCTGAGGCGCGAAATGAGATAGAGCAGCGTCTGCGCCCGGCCGATCGCGAACGCCGGTATGACGACGACGCCATTGCGCGCGATCGCGCGGCCGAGATGGCCACGCAGTTCTTCCTCCGGGTCGACGTCGGCATGGCGGCGATTGCCGTAAGTCGACTCGACGATCAGATAGTCCGCCTCGTCGATGCGGCTCGGCGGATACATGATCGGATCGCGCATTCGCCCGAGGTCGCCCGAGAAAACCACCTTCATGCCTTCGCTATGCAGCGTGACGATGGAGGCGCCCAGAATATGGCCGGCGGGCTCGAGCGTCAGCTGGAACTTGCCCGCCACCATCGCTTCCTTGTTGAAAGCGATGGGTGCGAAACGCTTAAGGCTCAGCCGCGCCTCGTCCTCGGTATACAGCGGCAGGGCCGGCTTGTGCTTCGAGAAGCCGCGCTTGTTGGCGTAGCGCGCTTCTTCTTCCTGCAGGTGGCCGGAGTCCGGCAGCAGGATGGCACAGACATCGCGCGTGCCGGGGCTCGAATGCACCGGGCCGCGAAACCCTTCACGCATGAAGCGCGGCAGGTAGCCGCTGTGGTCCAGATGCGCGTGCGTGAGGACGACCGCATCGACATCCTTCGGCTTCACCGGGGGCGGCGCCCAGTTGCGCAGCCGCAGCGCCTTCGGCCCCTGGAATAGACCGCAGTCGACGAGAAGGCCTGCCGCGCCGCTACGCAGCAGGTACTTGGATCCCGTAACGGTTCCCGTCGCCCCAAGGAAGGTGAGCTCGGCCGTCACGAGACCCCGCCGATGTCGCGCTTCATTCGGTCGCGCTGCATCATTGCTCAATCATCGCATGCATCATGTCCTTCGCGGACGACGCCCCTTGGCTCGGCGACTCGGTTATCGCGGCGACGCACTCGCCCGACGATGCCTTCGCGAACCCGCTGGAGCTCATTGTCTTGACAATCGCTATAATTCGATTATTATCAAAACATCGAAGGATGCGGACGGCCCATGGCTAAGCGCAGCGACGACAGCGTACCCCGTTACGCCGACATGTTCTCCGCGATGGGCGCCGAGCCGCGGCTGCGGATCATGCGCCTGCTCCTGGCTGCGCATCCGGAAGGAATGGTGGCGGGCGACATCGGCGCGCAGCTCGAGATCCCGGGCTCGACCCTGTCGCACCACCTCGACAAGCTCAGGAACGAGGAGCTCGTGAACGTGCGCCGCGAGGGGACATTCCTGCGGTACTCGGCCAACGCCGAAGCGTTGCAGGACCTCCTGCGTTTCCTGTTCGTGGAATGCTGTACGCGCAATCGTGCCGTCCAACCCGACAAGGTCACCTGCTGCTGACGAAAAGGATCGCTCATGAATGCGAACACCGATGTGAAGGAGGTCGTGCGCGAAAGGTACGGCGAGGCCGCGCGACGCGTGAAGTCAGGCCGAGGAAGCTGCTGCTGCGAAGGCGCCGCGGCCGCATCGGGTTGTTGCGATCCCATCACTTCCAATCTCTACGAGCCAGGGCAGAGCGGCGAAGTGCCCGAGGCCGCGCTCGAGGCCTCGCTGGGCTGCGGCAATCCCACCGCACTCGCCGAGCTCGCGCCGGGCGAGACCGTCCTCGACCTCGGCTCCGGGGGAGGCATCGACGTGCTGCTCTCCGCGCGTCGGGTCGGACCCGCCGGCAAGGCCTACGGTCTCGACATGACCGACGAGATGCTCGCGCTCGCCGAGGAAAACAAGCGCAGGAGCGGGCTTGCGAACGTCGAATTCCTGCGAGGGGAGATCGAGCACATCCCGCTTCCCGACAACTCGGTCGACGTGATCATCTCGAACTGCGTGATCAACCTGTCCGGCGACAAGGACCAGGTTCTGAGGGAGGCGTTCCGCGTGCTGCGTCCGGGCGGCCGGTTCGCGGTCTGCGACATCGTCGTGCGCGGCGCGGTGCCCGCTGCCATCCGCCGGAGCATGGAGCTTTGGGCCGGATGCGTCGCCGGCGCCCTGTCGGATGCGCAGTACCGCGGCAAGCTCGCCGCGGCCGGGTTCGAGGGCATCGACCTCGAGGTCACGCGCGTGTACGACAGCGACGCCGCCTCCGCCTTCCTCGCCGCCGCGGGCCCCGACCGCCATGCCATCGCCAGGGAGGTCGATGGCAAGTTCGTGAGCGCCTTCGTCCGCGCGACCAAGCCGAAGCGCTGCTGCGCGCCGGGCTGCTGCTCGCGCTGAAGGTTCGTCGCGCCGCCGTGCACGTCGCGCGCCGAACGGCGTGGCGCCAGGCAGCGAGGTGGCGTTCAGCCTCGAGGGCGGCAAGATTGTCATCACGCCGGTGGCCACCAGCGAGCGCGACGACCGCCGCGCGGCGCTTCGCAAGGCCGCGGCCCGGGTGCGCGCGAGTCTGGCGCCGGAGTTCCGGCAGTTGCGCGCCGACGAGATCATGACGTTCTTGCGCGGCGACGCGCCGCTGAAGGGGCCGCGTGCGGCGAAGGCACCCGGCCGTAGCCGGCGGTAGCCCGGCTGCTGCTTCGCGCCCCGCCGCCGGTGGTGCGGCGCCGGCATCCGTCCTGACCGCCTACGACGGCAGCGCCGGCGTGATGGTCGACACCAACGTCTGGGTCGATTGCATCGTGTAGCCCGAGCACGCGGCAGCAGGCCCCGGGGCCGGACCACGGGCCCGATCAATGCGGAATCACACCGTAAGGCGCGTGAACTGCGAGCGTGACAGCAGGCGTTTCAGGTCGCCATCGAAGCTGACCAGGTGATCTCCCTGGTGAATGACGGCGGCCGCCAGCCAGGCATCCGGCACGTCGTTGGCGGTAAGCGCCTTGTCGGCGCAGAGCCTGCGCAGCGCTGGCCACTCCGCGCCCAGATCGGGTTGGGTCACGCCCGGTGCTCCCAACAACGCGTCGACGAAGTCAAGAGCGTCGGGCATCGGTGTGGGATTGGCAAACACCTTCGAATGCGTGACCAGCCGCAGGAAGCTCGCGATCACCATGGGCTGGAGCTTCAGCGGGGTTCCCCGACTTGCGTCGGTGAGGGCTTGCTCGAGCCAGGCGCGAGCCACGGCATGGTGCCGATGGTCGCTGCGGGACGCGGCGACCAGCACGTTGACGTCAGGAGTCACGATCCGCGGCTTCGAACAGGGCCTTGTTGCTCAACCCGTCGAGTCCCGGAGCCAGCCCCCCCTTGCCGTGATACACGGGGAGCCGCACGGCGCGCTTCGGGGTCCTGCCTGCACGCAGTCGCAGTTGCAATCCCTCTTCGATCAGGCGTGTCAGCGTCGTGCGCTGCCGTGCTGCCAATGCCTTGGCCTCGGTCAGGAGAGCATCGTTGAGATCGAGCGTGGTCTTCATGATCGCCTTCGAAAGATGGCTTGCATACATATTTCTGTATTGTAAACGCGCGAGGCCTGACTCGCAATCGCTCCGGCGCGCAGCTTGCACCGCTGGCCGTGCCGAGACTCCATGTCGATCATGAGCACACGCGAGGAGACCGGCGACGTGCCCGGGTTGCAATCGGTGGCGATCGCGATCGGCACACCGGCGCCGCGCAGCGCCGAGCGAGTAGATCCCGATGAACGCCGCATGAACGCGCTGTTCAGATCGGATACATGCGAAGACGCATACATTCGCATCACGGTCACGATACGTGCCGTTCGCATGTTCCGAATCGCTGGAAAGGAGAAAGCATCATGACGAAGATCCGCAAACCTCTCGCCAAAAGCCTGCTGGCCCTGTCCCTGGGCGTGGCCGCGACGACGGCATCGGCCGACGACGACTGCAACGCTCCCGTGCCGCTATGGCAGTCGCGCGAAGCCGTGATGCGCATGGCTGCAGAGCAGGGTTGGCAGGTGCAACGCCTGAAGATCGACGACGGCTGCTACGAACTGCGCGGCAAGGATGCGCAGGGGCGCGACTTCAAGGCGAAGCTCGATCCGCAGACCCTGCGGCTCGTGAAGATGAAGGTGCGCGAGCGGGACCGCGAACGTCAGCCTGCGCGGCAGCCCACGCAGGGCGCGGGCGCGCCGCCGCACAACGACGTCGCACCCGCTGCGACACCCTCCCACCTGACTCCCGGCACTACGCCGCGCGGTCAGATCGAATGAACTCGCTACGGAGAACCCCCATGACCAAACCTCTGTTGAGCACCCTGGCCCTCGCCTGCGCGCTGGCGCTTCCCGCCGTTGCCCAGAGCCGCCCCGTCACTCTGACCACCACGCTGAAAAACTACGGCGGCAACGGCGCCTATCTGGCCGTGTATCTGACCGATGCCAAAGGCGCCTACGCGGGCACGCTGTGGGTGGCCGGTGACAAGGCCAAGTACTACCAGAATCTGTCCGACTGGAATCGCCTGTCGGCGCGCGATACCAAGCGGCTGCAGGGGGTGACGGGCGCCAGCGTGGGTCAAGGCCGCACGCTCAAGGTCAGCGCCGACCTGGCCGACGCGCTGATCGACGCCGGCTACGAAATCCGCGTCGATGCCGCGGTGGAAGACATGCGCGACAGCCCGGCCGAGATCCGCGTGCCGCTCACCGCGGCCAACGCGGGCAAGGCCCACGCGGGGCGGCAATACATCCAGTCGCTCACCTTCCAAATGCAATAGGCGCGCGAAATGGGCTGGCGACTACTCCATCGGTGGTTGGGTTTGGTGGCGGGCTCCGTAGCTCTGCTGCTGGGCATCACGGGCACCATCCTGGCCTGGGATCCGTTGCGCGACGCTTGGCAGGCGGTACCGGCACCGGGCGATCTGCCGGTGTCGGTATTGGCGCAGCGGGTGTCGGCCACAGTGCCCGGGGCGGAGGAAATCCGCCGCCTGCCCTCGGGCGACATCGTGGTTTATGCCTTCGATGCAGGCCAGCCCCGTGCGTTGCGCGTCGATCCGGCCGACGGCCGCGCGCTCGGCGCGTACGAGCCCTCGGGCGTCTCGCGCTGGGTCAAGAATCTGCATCGCTCGTTCCTGCTGGGCGATGCCGGCCGCGTGGCTGCGGCGACCGTCGCGCTCGCCATGTTCGTGCTGTCGGTGTCGGGCCTGGTGCTGATGCTGCGTCGCATGGGCGGCTGGCGGAGGCTTGCTACAAGGGTGCGCGGAACGCCGCTGCAGCGCGTCCACGTGCTCACGGGTCGGGTGACGGTCGCCGTGCTGTGCGTGTCCGCGGCGACGGCCATGTACATGAGCGCGGCTACGTTCGCCCTGGTGTCCGTCGACGCCGAACGTGATCCCGACGTGGTGTCCGCCGCCGGCGCGCAGGCCGACCTGCCCGGCGACCAACTGCCGCTGCTGCAGCGCCTGCGCATGCAGGACCTGCGCCAGCTCGACTTTCCGGCTGCCGCAGACCCCGAGGACACCTGGAAAGTAGTCACCACCCAGGGCCGGGGCTGGATCGACCGGCGCTCCGGGCAAACCCTCGCCTGGGAGGATGCCTCGATGGCGCAGCGCGTGCACGACTGGTCGATGCTGCTGCACACCGGCGAGGGCGCGTGGGTGTGGGCGTTGGTGCTGGCGCTGGGCGGCGCCAGCATTCCGCTGTTCTGGGGCTCCGGGTTGATCCTGTGGCGGCAGGCCCGCCGCCGCACGCCGCGCATCGCCGACAACAGTACGGCCTCCCATGCCGATGTGCTGATCTTCGTCGCGAGCGAAAGCGGCGCCACCTGGGGCTTTGCCGAAGCGTTGCACGCCGCCTTGGTGCGTGGCGGTCACAAGGTCCACAGCAGCGGACTGGAGTATTTCCAAGCCACGGCAGCGACACGGCAGGTCTTCGTGCTCGCCGCCACCTATGGCGATGGGGAGCCGCCCGCGCACGCCGCGAAGGCGCTGGCGCGCATCACCCGTCTGCCATCGACCGCGGCGCCGGTCACCGTGCTGGGCTTCGGCGACCGCCAGTTCACGGGCTTTTGCGCCTATGCGCAGGCGGTGGACGAAGCCCTGCGCGCCAGGGGATGGGCGCAGTTGCTGCCGCTCGAGCGCATCCACCAGCAGTCGGCGCAGGAATTTGCGCGCTGGGGCGAAGCATTGGCGCAGGCGCTGGGCGAGCCGCTCGCTCTCGCCTACCGGCCGCGCCTGTCGCCTACCACCGAGCTCACGCTCATGTCGCGCGAGGACTATCCCGACCACGCGGCGGGCGAGGCGGCGGTCATCCTGCGCTTTGCCTGGCCGGCGCAGCGCTGGCACGAGCGCCTGCGCGGGTGTGGACTCGCGCGCTTTGCCGCCGGCGACCTGCTGGGCGTGCTGCCGCCCGGCTCCAGCGTGCCGCGCTACTACTCGCTGGCCTCGAGCTCGCGCGACGGCTTCGTCGAAATCTGCGTGCGCAAGATTTCCGGCGGCCTCTGCTCCGGGCACTTGCACGAGCTGCGACCCGGCGAGCGCATCCAGGCGTTCATTCGACCCAACCCCAACTTCGCGCTCGATAGCGCGCGCCGGCCGGTGCTGCTCATCGGCGCCGGCACGGGTGTCGCGCCGCTGGCGGGCTTCATTCGCGGCAACGACGGGCGCCAGGCGATGCACCTGTACTTCGGCGCGCGCAACCCGGCGCTGGACTTCTACTTCGGCCCGCAGATCCAGGCGTGGCTGCACGAGCGCCGCTTGGCCAGCCTGCGTACGGTCTTCTCGCGCAGCCCCGGCGGCGGGGGGTACGTGCAGGATGCGCTGCACCGCGACGCCGCCAAGCTGCGCGAACTGCTCTCCAGGGGCGCCATCGTGCGCGTCTGCGGCAGCCGCCCGATGGCGCAGGGGGTGGCCCAGGCGCTCGATGACATCCTCGGCGCAATACGCCTGAGCGTGGTCCAACTCAAGGCTGCGGGACGCTATGCCGAAGACGTCTTCTGAACGCCCCTCCGCGCCCCCGACGCGCATCCACCTGCATGGTCCGGCCATGGGCACGCAGTGGTCGGTGCGCTGCGATATCGCCCCCGATGCCGACACCGAAGCTCTGCGCAGTCGCCTGGCCGCGGCCGTCGAGGAAGTGGACAGGCAAATGTCGCCGTGGAAGCCGGACAGCGATCTGACCCGGCTGAACCAGGCGCCGCCGGAGCAATGGCTCCCCCTGCCGGAACAGACGCTGGAAGTGCTGGGGCGAGCGCTCGAGATCGCGCGTCAAAGCGAGGGCGCCTTCGATCCGGCCGTGGGTGCGCTGGTCGATGCCTGGGGCTTCGGCGCCGCACGCGACACCCCTGACCCGGTGGCCATCCGCGCGGCAGCCCGCACCCCGTGGCGTCCCGCCTACCAATGGCTGGAGCTCGACCGCGCGGGCGGCCGCGTGTGCAAGCGCGCGCCGCTCGCGCTCGACCTGTGCGCCATCGCCAAGGGTTACGCCGTCGACCGCATGGCGACCGTGCTGAAGCGTAACGGCGTGGCGCATGCGCTGGTGGCGCTGGATGGTGAATTGCGCGCCTGCGGCGCGCAGGCCGGCGGCGAGCCCTGGCCCGTGGCCCTGGAAAGCCCGCAACCGGGCTGCCGCGCCGTCCACGGGGTGCTCGAGCTCCGGGACTTGTCCGTGGCCACCTCGGGCGACTATCGGCGCTTCGTGAAGGTGGGCAACGTGCGCTTGGCGCACAGCATGGACGGCCGTCGCGCGGCGCCGGTGAACAACGATGTCGCGTCGGTCACGGTGCTGGCCGCCGACTGCACGAGCGCCGATGCCTGGGCCACCGCGCTGCTGGTGGCCGGCCCCGACAAGGGCTTGCCCCTGGCGCAGCGCATGGGCCTGGACGTGCTGTATCTGCTGCGCCGCGAAGGGCACTGGATCGAGCGAGGCCGAGGGCGGTTCGCTGCCGCGGTGGGCAGCGATGCGCGGTAGGCCGTGCATGCGCTGAACCGGCTGGCGCTCGCCTTGTAGGGCGACGGCGCGCGCGGTTGTCGCCGTAACTGCCACCTTGCAATCGGCTCGCTTCGGAACCATGTCAATCTGAGGAGGTCCATCGGAAGCCATGCCATCCCTTGACGAAATTCCCCGGCTCCCCGGCTCCGGCAGGCGCTACGAGCTCCACGTAGGCGGCTGGCCGGCCGCCCTGCTCGGCGTGGTCGTCGGCGCGGTCGTGCTCGCGGTGGGCGTCCTTTTCTCCCTCGTGGTGCTGCCCGTCCTACTGATTGCCGCTGTGGCAGGAGGCGGCTACTTCTGGTGGAAGACGCGCGCCATGCGCAAGGCACTCCGCCAGAACGCGGCCGCGCGGTCGGTCCGCGAGCGCGAGGTCGAGGGCGAGATCGTCCACGTCGACCGCCCCGTCGCGCCCCGCGCGTAGCTCACCTCAGCGCCCACTGGATGCAGCGCACCGCGTTGCCTCATGGGAGGGATCGGCCCTCCCGCGAGGGCGACGTCTATTCGGGATCGCTCGGATCGTTGTACAGGGCCTGCAAGCGAATACTGCCGTGTCCGTACTGCGGGAAACCCGCCGCGGTGCGATCCCCCGCATTGAGATTGGACGCCGTGTCGTCGGGCGGAAACAGCACGAGCGAGCCGAGGAAATCGACGATCGCTTCCTGCCGGCCTTCGCCAAGGGCTGCGAATGCGTCACGCGAGCGCTGCGCCTCGCCGCCGTGGCGCAGGATGACCTCGGTCAGGTTGATGCTGCGGCCGTCGTGACCGTACGGCGCCGTGCTGCCCACGCCCCACAGCGGCAAGGTCATGAACTCACGACGCATCGAGCCGTCGTAGTTGCGCTCGTAGAAGTTCGGCCCGAGATCGTGCCGCTTGAAGTCGGTGAAGATGTTCTTGACCTCGAACGCTTCGAGCTTCGGTGGCTTGAGAGGAAAAAACGGCGTACCGTCGGCGACCGGCCGGAACAGCGCCGTCGCGGTCGCGAACAGGTGGTTGAAGTTGCCGCGGCCCCGGTCGTAGGCGGTCTGCACGTCGGCCACGCGGCGGTCGCGGTTCAGCGTGAAGTCGGCAATGTGGCAACCGTTGCATTCGACCTTATCGAACAGCGCGCGACCCCGTTGCACGTTGCGCGTGACCTTGTACGTCGCCGGCTGGAAGTAGTTGAGGAGATAGAACTCGAGATAGTCGACCAGGCTGCGCGGCACCTCGTTGGCCACCCCGTCGTGGTCGGGGTCTTGATCGGGGCGCGTCGCGGGCGGAGCCTCGAGCCGGTCGAGGGCGCCGTCGAGCACCATCCCCGATTGCGTCACCATGCGGCCGCCTGCCTGCGCGGCCGCGAGCTCGGGGTCGACCGCCTGCATTCCCATCTCGTCGTTGAGCGCGCCGACCACGAATTCGTGGATCGAGATCTTGCCGCCATGCGCGAAGAAGGGACGCACCCGAAGATCCGCATCCACACCGACGACGCGCGACGTGTCGACGCTGCCGTCCGGCATCGCGGTGAGGCTGCCATAGCGCACGTGCTTGCTGACGAGCTCCACCGTCAAGGGGCCGCTGCCGGCGCGCGCGGCGGCAAGCGCCTGCGCGCGCAAGTCGCGCAGATCGCTCGTGATCTCGTCGGCCAGCATCTCCCTCAACCCAAGCCCGAATAGATGCGGCGCGTCGCGGCTATCGGGACGGGTGGCCACGTCGCCGCCCGCACCGGCGGCGCCGCGCGGCCGTCCGTGGCACGCGGCACAGCTGTCGGTCATTCCGGCGCCGATGGCCAGGTTGCTGGCGATGTCGCCGCGACCGTTGAGCGCGAGCGATCCCTGGCCATCGGTGAGCGCGAACTTGCGCTGAAAGATCTGGCGCCCGCGGCGGATCGCACGGAAGGGATCGCGCGCAATGATGAACGCCGACGACTCCGGCGTGTACCGGTCGCCGCGATCGGCGCCGACCTGCTGCTCGAGCGATTTCGCGATCCCTTCATCGGCGGCGTTGGGGGCTCTCGTGCGGTCGACGAGCTGCGCATGCGCCGTGGCGAAGTTGAAAAGCAACGCCGCGGCGAGGATGGGACGGAAGAAGGTGGCAGGCATGGTCAGTCCTCGGACAGGAGAGGAAGAGACGGGGGGCCGCAGCGGGCGTTGGTCCGCCTCTGGCCGCAAGCAGACGCTCGAGGAGCTCCCGCGCGCTGGCGAAGCCGACCCGCTCGCCGGACTCGACGTGCTCGACCGTCCCCGCCGGATCCGACCGAAGCGTCGATGCTCCGGCAGATGCGTACGACATAGGTGTCCATGGGATTGGCGTCGATCCGGTCGTCGCTGGGGACGATGCGCTGGCCGGTCTAACAGCGGGCTAACCGGAGCGCTTGCCGGGCCACGCCGGGCGAGACGCCCCGGGTGCGAGTTACTTCGGCGGTCGGATGAACAGATCGCGAGAGCCGGGCAGCGGCGCGAGGCTCGGATCGAGTTCAGCGAGCAACTGGCCCGCCCTGCCGCTCAGGCCACGATCTGGATCAGCGCCGGGTCGTCGGCGTGGCCGGTCAGGATCGTGCGCACCCAGCCCTGCCATGCGTCGGCGAACGCACGTCGCGCCGTGGCGGACGCCTGCGGCGAAGACGCGTCGCGTAACAACTCGCTCAACCCGGCAGGCCGAGACACGGCCTGCGGCCGGTGCGACAGCTCGACGGAGCGTCCGTCGTCCACCCGCGTGAAACGGATCTCGCCGCGCATCGGCACGCCGAAGCGAAGCAGGCCGTTGC
>JADLEZ010000229.1 GCA_020845855.1 Burkholderiales bacterium | reverse complement strand
TCCACCCACACCTTCGGGTAGCCGATCTCGTTGAGCGCGGTGGACATCGTGCCCCGGATGCCGTGCCCGGTCAGCAGGTCGCGATAGCCCATGCGCTTGAGCGCGCCGTTGAGCGTGTTCTCGCTCATGCGCTTCTTCAACTCGCTGTCATGCCGGAACAAGTAGTGCTGGGCCGGTTTGACCTGTTCCAGCAGGTGTCGGACGATCTCCATCGCCTGCACCGACAGCGGCACGATGTAAGGCGGAACGTCCTGGGGCAACTGGCGCTTCCTGCGCATGTCCACCTGGAGCTGCTTCACGACCTCGGGCGGGATGATCCAGAGGCCCCGATCGAGGTCGAACTGATCCGGCGTCGCCAGGCGCAGCTCGCCCGTGCGCACGCCGGTGAATAGCAGCAGCCGCAAACCGAGCTGAGTCTGCAGCCGGCCACGATACTTGCGCAGGCGCTGCAACAGCTTCGGCAACTCGGCCATGCGCAGGAACGGGTTGTGATTCACGGGGGGCAGCGGCAGCGCCACCACGTCGAGGTCGGAGGCCGAGTTCTGCTCCAGGCCCGGCACGACCACCAGCGCGTAGCGGAACATCTGGTTGAACCACGTCCTGACCTTCTCGGCGACGGAGAGCGCCTTGCGCCGCTCGATCCTGGCGATCACTTCCAGCAGGTCAGGACGTTTGATGTCGTAGATCGACCGCTTGCCCAGCAAGGGCAGCACATCCTTGGCGAAGACGCGAGGGAGAATCGAGAGGGTGGTCTGCCGACCCTTCTTGAGGCCGAGTTCGCGGTGTGCAAGCCACTTCTTGTAGATCGCCTCGAAGGTGTTTTCACCGGCGAGTTTGACCGCGGCGCGCTTTTGCTTGCGGTGAATGCGCGGGTTGATGTCCTTGGCCACCAAGGCACGTGCCTCGTCACGCAGGGCGCGTGCCTCACGAAGGGAAACCTCGGGATAGGTGCCCAGCGACATGCGCTTGGGCTCTTTCATCCAGTGGTAGCGAAAGTGCCAGCTCTTGCCGCCCGTGGCCGTCACGGCCAGGGAGAGTCCATCTGAATCGTGAAGGGTGTAGTCCTTGCCGGTGGCTTTGGCTTGGCGGACCACCAAGTCAGAGAGTGCCATGTTCTAGCTCCTGAACTTGAGTCAGGAACCAGATGCTTCTCCCATCGACCTCAGCCCTCCAGCAACAATCCGGAAGCCGCCGTGCCCGCAAAAATGGACAGGATTATGGACAGGAAAGTCCTGGCTTCAGGTGGATTTCGTTGGATGCCCCTGGAACCTCGAAGCGTTGAGAAGTCCTTGTGTGACAACGACTTGCAACGCCTCTTGGACTTCCTCAGAACTCCTCGGAATGATGCAGTGGAGCGGGTGAAGGGAATCGAACCCTCGTCGTAAGCTTGGGAAGCTTCTGCTCTGCCATTGAGCTACACCCGCGCGGCGTCGATTCTACTGCAAGGCACGCGTCATCGCTTCCGGACGCTGCAGCGAAGTCATTTCGCGCCGCAGCCGCGCGCGAAGATGGCCGGCGATGGGAATGCTATATTGCCTCCCCGCGTGGGTGCGACGGCGTTGTCGGCGCATTCGGCGGCAGGACCTCGGCGATCGACCGACGCCAGCCGCGACCCAACGACCGGAAAGGGAGGATTCACCGATGATGCGCGATGTGGTGCGTACTGGCGCAATGGCCGGAATGTTGCTTGGAATGTGCGTGTTCGGCAGCGTTGCGCTGGCGCAGGGCACCTGCCCCAACCGCGGCCAGCTCGACGAGCAGTACTGCGATGCGAACGGCGACCTCGTCGCCGACACGCCGACCGATCCCGCGAAATTGAAGGACCCGTCGACGCTGGTCTTCGCGTACACGCCGGTCGAGGATCCGGCCATCTACGCCAACCTGCTCAAGCCGTTCATCAACCATCTCAATACCTGCATCGGACGCAAGGTGGTCTACTTCGCGGTGCAGTCGAATACCGCACAGATCGAGGCGATGCGCTCCGGCCGGCTCCACATCGCCGGTTTCTCGACGGGCCCCACCGCCTTCGCGGTCAACATGGCCGGCGCCGTGCCGTTCGCTGCGGGCGGCTCGGCGGCGGGTCCGCGCGGCTACAAGCTCATCGCGCTCGTCAAGGCGTCGAGCGACTACAAGACGCTCGCCGATCTCAAGGGCAAGAAGGTCGCGCACACGTCGCCGTCGTCGAATTCCGGCAACCTCGCGCCGCGCGTGCTGTTCCCGCCGCTCGGCCTCACCCCGGACACCGACTACAAGCCGCTCATGTCCGGCGGACACGACAAGTCGATCCTGGGCGTCAGCCACGGCGACTACGACATGGCGGCGGTCGCCGACGACGTGTTCGAGCGGATGATCGCGCGCGGCACGGTCAAGCGCGAGGACTTCCGCATTCTCTACACGAGCGAGATCTTCCCGACCAACGGCTACGTGTACGCGCACGACCTCAAGCCGGAGCTCGCGGCGAAGGTGCGCGAGTGCTTCTTCAATTACAAGTTCACGCCCGAGGAACAGAAGGAGTTCAACGGCGAGGACCGCTACGTCCCGATCACCTACAAGGAGAAATGGGCGGTGGTCCGCGAAGTTGCCGAGAAGTCGGGAACGCCTTTCAACAAACGCAGCTACGAGGCCGAATCGAAGCGCGAGAGCGAAGCGTTGGAGCGCAAGAAGGCGCAGCCGCCCAAGTCCTGAGCGGCGCCACGGCGCGCATGATGGGGGTGCCGGCGACGGCACTCCCCGTCCGCCGCCGATCCTTCGCGCCCCCGCCCGGCCGATCCACCGGTTCGGCTCCCAAAGCGCTCAACCCGGTCGCCTCCGCAGGTTCGACCCTTTCGGCATGGACACACACGAGCCCGCCCGCGACCCGTCGCTGACGATTCGCCACCTCGTGAAGGAGTACCGGCGCGGTGAGCCGGTGCTGAAGGACATCAACCTGACACTCGCCGCCTCGGGCGTCACCGCGATCATCGGGCCGTCGGGCACCGGCAAATCGACGCTCATCCGCTGCATCAATCGGCTGGTCGATCCGACCGCCGGCGAGATCTGGTTCGAGGGTGAAGACCTCGCCGCGCTGCCGCATGCGCGGCTGCGTTTGGCACGGCGCAAGATCGGCATGGTCTTCCAGGAGTACAACCTCGTCGAGCGGCTGTCGGTGATCGAGAACATCCTCACCGGACGCCTGGGCTACGTTCCCTTCTGGCGCGTCTGGCTGCGCCGGTTTCCGCCCGAGGACATCGCGCGCGCCTTCGAGCTCCTCGACGCCGTCGGCCTCGGCAGCGACTTCGCGACCCGACGCGCCGACCAGCTCTCCGGCGGGCAGCGCCAGCGCGTCGGCATCGCCCGCGCGCTCATGCAGCAGCCGCGGCTCCTGCTCGCCGACGAGCCGACGTCCTCGCTCGATCCGCGTACGTCGGTGGAGATCATGGACCTCCTCGGTGCGCTCGCCGAGCGCGAGCGGATCCCGATCGTGATCAACATCCACAACGTCGAGCTCGCCCGCCGCTGCGCGGGCCGGATCATCGGGATGGCGCAGGGCTCGATCGTCTTCGACGGCGCTCCCGGCGCCCTCGATGACGCGCATCTCGCCGCCATCTACGGCGGCGAGGGATGGCT